>JARBUP010000337.1 GCA_029239575.1 Bacillota bacterium | reverse complement strand
AATTTTTTTATGTTTAATATTAGATAATAATTCAGCTTCTGCACCAGCAGCTACAATTGTTGCTAAAAAAAGCTGGTATTCAGTAATATCTAATTTGTACTTTTGTATTATTCTAAAACATGATTTTACTGATTTTTCTATTTTAATCTGTGTTAAATTATGAGATAACATCATTTCAGACAATAAATCAGTAAGATATGGTCTAGATGACATAATTCTGAAATATAAAATATTTAATACAGCATAGTATGTGCATCCGCTAATCTTATTACTGTGCTCTCTGTCTACAAGGTTATTTAGGCTGGTTAATATGTTGTCATAAATTTCAATAATAATATCTTCCTTTTGATTATAATAATAATGTAAAAGTCCCTTTCTTATACCTGAGGCCTGTGCAATCTCTCTTGTCGTTGTATTGTTATATCCATTGCTTTTAAACAAATCAAAGGAATTCTTCAAAATATTTTTTCTTTGAAAAGATGCTCGGTCTATTTTTATCACCACTCGTTCTAATTTTTATTAAGTAATTCAATGGCTATTATATAATAATATTGACATTTTTTCAACATATTTTCCATTGACTGTAATGTAAAGCAATTAAAACTATATGTTCTCATAAAAACAGGATATTCACTTTGAATATCCTGAGTAAAACTATTTACCAGCCAAATTTCTTAATCGTGGAAATAAAATATTATTTTCCAAGTGTATGTGTTGGAATATATCTGCTTCTAATTCTTTTAGTTTATTGTATGTCTTTTCAAAAGTTTCACAAACATCATCAGGAATAGAATAGTCTTTTGTAATTTCACTTAATTCTTTTAGGATGTTACCAGCACCAGTGTGTTCGGTTTCTAAATCATTTATTATTTCTACCGCTTTTTTTAAATCATCTAAAGAACCGGATTTCTGATATTCTTTTATTGCTGGATATTGAATAGTTTCTTCTTTAGTCAAGTGATCTTCAAGTTCCATTTTTAATGTGTTAAATAATCTATGAACCTTTGACAGTTCAGGATGATGCTGTCCATGGACTCTTAAAATTGTAGTCGATAGTTTGCTTATTACCGGAAGTTCAGACCATAGATATGCATGGTGCTTATTTAATATTTGCTCAATTATATCATCGGTATCGGCATCGAACCAATTTTTATCCTTTGATGACACTTCGTAGTTTTCATAAGTTGAGTTTAATTTGTTTAATAATTCTGCTTCATTCACATTTTGTTCATCAATAGCTTCAATTAAAGGTCTGTTACCTCCGCAGCAAAAATCTATTTTATACCCTTTAAATATTTCAGCTGCTTTTGGAAAAGCATTAACAATATCTCCGATTTTTTGTGTTGAATTAAATTTATTCATCATATACCTCCATTTATTTTTATTATTATGTCTTTCTTGTGTTTGAATTATATCAATTTATAAAAATGAATTATATGATTTGAATCAAAATTTTTAAAAAGTTTATATAAAAAATTAAGAATCTCATATTAATGAAATTCTTAATTAATCACTTATTATTTATTAATTTATTATTTTATTAGAAAATCAGGAACCCTGCTGAAATTATTAATCCACTGAACAATAATGTAATAACACAATATCCCATTACATCTCTTGCGCTTAATCCTGCTATAGAAAGAGCAGGTAAAGCCCAGAATGGCTGAATCATATTTGTCCATGCATCACCCCATGCAATAGCCATGGCTGTTTTAGCAGGAAGAACTCCTAAAACATCACCCGCTGGCATCATGATAGGAGCTTGAACTGCCCATTGTCCACCGCCTGATGGAACGAAGAAGTTTACAATACCTGCACTCCAGAATGTAAATAATGGGAATGTTCTTGCTGTTGAGATACTAACAAATGCATTTGAAATTACTCCAGCTAAAGATAATCCTGTTTCAGGGTTTGCACCTGTCATCATACCCATTATACCTGCATAGAATGGAAATTGTAATATAATGCCACCGGCACTTGACGCAGCTTCAGTTATTGCATCAATATATTTTCTCAAATTTCCGTGAAGCAATATACCTACATACATGAATATAAAGTTTACAAAGTCAAGACTAAGGTTAAACCCTACTTTTGAGAAGTTATATATGATATACGCAAAACCCATTACTAAAATAATAATCCAAAGAATTCTGCTACGTTCCATTTTATCAGCAGGTGTAAATTTGCTAGGATCTTCAACACGTAACTCTTTTTCAATTAATTTTGAAGAATCAACTTCAATGGTATGCTCCTTGTCAGGCATCATAGCTTTGCACACAAATGGCAAACCAAATATAATAATTCCTGATATAAATAAGTTCATTGGTGAAAAAATTGTTTGGCTTGTTGGTATTGTAAATGCTTTATCAAATATTGTAGGTGCGACAGTTGCTAATGCTCCTGGGTTTGCAACTTGTAATGGAATAGAACCTGAAATACCACCATGCCATACTACGAAACCTGAATATGCAGTAGCAATTAATAGTCTATAGTCTATTCCTTTTACTTCTTTAGCAATCTCTCTAGCTAGCAGTGCACCAATAACTAAACCAAAACCCCAGTTTATCCAGCATGCTAAAACAGATACAAATGCAGTAATCATTATGCCTCTAACTGGTGTTTTTGTAGCTTTTGCTATTTTACTTAATAAATTTTTAAAAACTTTTGCTTGTGCCATAGCACTTCCTAAAACTAAAACTAAAACCATTTGCATTGTGAATGCTAGCAAGCCAAAGAATCCTTTAGGACCTGCCCAATGCAGTATCATTTGGAATGGCGATTGATTTGTTAATGCAATGCCACCAATAAAAGTAATAATAGTAAGTACAATTGCAAAAATAAATGCATCTGGCAAGTATTTATTCATGACATAAACACAGCCGTTAGTAAATTTTTTAAACATTTCTTTCCTCCTAAAAATTTTTATAATAACAAAATGTTATTAACTATGTAATTAAATGTTAATATATTAACATCATAATATTACAATAATTGATAAATTAAAACAAGCAGTTTATATAAAATCTTATAAAATAAGCTAATTATGCATAAAAACGAAAAAAAATAACATATATT
>JARBUP010000046.1 GCA_029239575.1 Bacillota bacterium | reverse complement strand
TTTAATCATTCATAGTCCTTTCGTATGATTCTTTGAAAATATTAATTGACAAAGAGTCCGTAATATATAATAATTATAATATAACTGTATGCTAATCAGATTTCAGTTGTTTAATTGTTATTTAATGTTTCAAGACCTTTTTAACAATTATAATATATATTTAAACTATTTTCAATATACATAAAATAACAAATTTTATATTTTGATGGTTTAATTTTAAATTTAACATATTTAGAGGAGTTTAACATGAAAAACGTAACAGTAGTTTCACATCCATTGATAAAGCATAAGCTTACAATGTTAAGAGACAAAAACACATCTTCAAAAGATTTTAGAGAATTAGTAAAAGAAATTGCTATGTTAATGTGCTATGAGGTAACAAGAAATTTGCCAGTTACAGAAATTGATATAGAAACGCCAATAACTAAAACTAAAGGTATAGTTTTAGCTGGAGAAGACATTGCAATAGTACCTGTTCTTCGTGCAGGTCTTGGAATGGTTGATGGTATGATTGATTTAATACCAAATGCTAAAATAGGTCACATTGGTTTATACAGAAATGAAGAAACTTTGCAGCCTGTTGAATATTACTGCAAACTTCCAAAAGACATAGACAAAAGAATTGTAATAATAACTGAACCTATGCTTTCTACTGGTGGTTCAATGAATGGTGCTATTGATTTATTAAAAAGACATGGAGCTAAAAATATAAAATCAATTCATTTAGTATGTGCTCCTGAAGGATTAGAAGTTGTAACAAAGGCACATCCTGATGTTGAAATATATACCGCTTCAATTGATGAAAGATACGATGAAACAGGATATATAGTTCCAGGGTTAGGTGATGCAGGAGACAGATTGTTCGGAACTAAATAACATGTCATCATGAAAGATAAAATTTTGTCATCCTGAGCAATGCGAAGGATCTTATTATTAAATGACAAGATTCTTCACTGCGTTCAGAATGACAATTTATTTAATGGCTATTATTTGTAAATAAAAAAACTTAGAAGCTTCTAAGTTTTTTTATTTTTTAATTCATTTTTACTTTTTCTACAAAATTATTATTTTTCATTAATATATTCATTACTACTGTTCCTGCTATTGTTACTACAGCAAATTCTCCTATTGCTACATACAATGCATTCATCCAGAATGGTGTTTGGAATAAATAATATAATTCCCATCCAACTAACAACGCATTTGAAATAACAGGCCCTAAGCTTGCTATTATTAGCGACTTTTTATTATATCCAAACATCTTTTTAACTTGTATTATATAAATTATTGCAAATAAAGTTGCTAAAGACCCAACTACTACGTCAATAACGCCAAGTGGGCTTGCTGCATTAGCAAGTACACATCCTAATACTAATCCCAAAGTATATTTAGGTTCAATAAAAGCTAAAAGTACTAATATTTCAGAAATTCTAAATTGAACTTGACCATATGCCATGAACGAAAATGCGAAAGTTATAGCTGCATATGCTGCTGCAACTAAAGCAGTTTTTGTAATAAATTGTACATTGTTTTTTTTCATAAAAAAAACTCCTTTTGAATTTTTATATTCTCGGAGTCACTTTATTAAAGTATGATTATAAAACTATATAATAGTTTTATTGCATACCTTGATTTTTTTAAAGTGGGTGCCAAGAAAACACTTTATTAAATTTGAAATGCAATGGAGAAAACCCCATTGCATTCCATTAATAATATTTTTATTATATTTATTATCTCTTGCTGAACTGTGATGCTTTTCTTGCTTTTTTAAGACCATATTTCTTTCTTTCTTTCATTCTTGAATCTCTTGTCAAGAATCCAGCTTTTTTAAGTATTGGTCTTAATTCATTATCAACTTCTAATAATGCTCTTGATATACCATGTCTGATAGCTCCAGCTTGACCTGTATATCCGCCACCACAAACATTAACTAAAACATCATATTGACCCATAGTATCTGTAATCATTAATGGTTCTCTAACGATAACTCTTAATGTTTCATATTTTAAATAATCATCTAAAGGTCTTTTGTTTACTAATATATTTCCAGTTCCAGGAACTAATCTAACTCTTGCTATAGCACTTTTTCTTCTTCCAGTACCTCTGTATTGTACGTTCATCACTCATCCTCCTCTTAGAACTCGTATACTTTTGGTTGTTGAGCTTGATTTTCATGCTCAGGACCAGCGTATACTTTTAGTTTCTTTAACATTTGTCTTCCCAAGCTGTTTTTAGGAAGCATTCCTTTTACAGCAAGATAAACAGGCTGAGTTGGTTTAGCTTGTATAAAATCTTTATAAGGAACTTCTTTCAAACCACCTGGATATAATGAGTGGTGTCTATATAATTTTTGATCCCATTTATGACCTGTTAAAACTATTTTATCAGCATTTACTACTATTACGAAATCTCCAGTATCAACGCTTGGTGTATATATTGCTTTGTGCTTTCCTCTTAAAAGTTTTGCAACTTCAGTTGCCATTCTTCCTAATGTTTTACCTTCTGCATCTATGACATACCATGCCCTTTGCACTTCATTAGGTTTTGCTAAGAAGCTCTTCATTTTGTTACCTCCTGTGTTCTTTCCATTAACTTTTCAATTTTCATTTTTAAATTTTTCTTCATTTTATTACTTATCTATTAAAAAACCTAACTCCGGGGCATTGGAACGGTTTTTTCTCAATTTGTACCTTATAATTCTAAATGAATGCGAGTTATAAGTCAAGCATTATTTTTTTATTTTTTATAAGTTTAATTTTTTTATATTTTTTTACTTTATACACTGAAAATGTCATTAGATAAATATACTAAGCGATAAACACAAAATCAAAAAAACATGATTTTGGTTTCCTGCTTATCTGAACGCGTGAAGAATCTTTACTATTAAATATAACATCCTTCGCTATTTCTGGATGACAAAATTGTTCTTTGATCACTTAATCATACTTAACTTCTTTTAAAAACAATCCTTCCGGTGCCGCAGTTTGGCCGAGGACTGTTCTATCCAATGTGTTTAAAGCATTTGTAATACATGAAATATCATTTAGATTTTTTCCAATATCTATTAATGACCCTGCTATTATTCTCACCATATTATATAAAAATCCACTACCAGTAACATATAATTTAATCAATGGACCATTTTGTTCTAATTGTACATCATAAATTGTTCTAACAGTAGTTTTTATATCAGAACCAGCAGCCATAAAACCTCTAAAATCATGAGTTCCTATAATTAATTTTGATGCCTGCTTCATTTTTTCAAAATCAAGAATTTGTGGAACAAAATAAGAGTAATTTCTCAAAAATGGATCCAACACTCTGTCGTTATATATTTGATACATATATGTTTTATCATGCGCGTCAAACCTTGAATTAAAACTCATGGTAACTTCTTTCGAATCTATTATTCTAATGTCCCGTGGTAAATTTGCATTTAATGCTATTTTAATTTTATCTTCGGGAATTTTATTGTCCGAAATGAAATTAGCAACTTGACCAAGAGCATGCACTCCTCTGTCCGTACGTCCAGAACCCGTTAAATCAACTTTTTGCTTTGTAACTACCTCTATTGCATTTTCTATTGTTTCTTGGATTGTAGGCACATTTAATTGAGTCTGCCATCCATAGTAGTTTGTTCCATCATAAGAGATCGTGAGTTTAATATTTCTTACCATATTTTTGTGATAATTATTGCTGCAAGATATACTACAAAAATTAATGATGCAACATAATCCCTTGAATTTATTTTTAGCTGGCGCATTCTGGTTCTATTTTCTCCACCACGATAGCAGCGAGCTTCCATAGCCATAGCAAGTTCATCTGCACGCCTAAATGCACTTATGAACAAAGGCACTAATAATGGTACTAAGTTTTTTGCTCTGTTAATAATATTCCCACTTTCAAAATCAGCTCCTCTTGATTTTTGAGCTTTCATAATTTTTTCTGTTTCTTCCATGAGAGTAGGGATAAATCTAAGTGCAATTGTCATCATCATAGCAAGTTCATGAGCTGGAAGACCAAATCTTTTATATGGATTTAATAAACTTTCAATTCCGTCTGTTAATATTATTGGAGAAGTTGTAAGTGTTAATAATGATGTACCCATAATTAACAACGTAAGTCTTATTGCCATAAACCCAGCTTGTTTTAAACCTTCTTCAGTAATTTTTATAAATCCTAATTCAAATATAATTCTACCAGGTGTCATTAACAAATTTATTATAAAAGTAAATGCAATTATCATTAAAATAGGTCTTAAACCTTTTAAAACAAATTTAACTGGAACTTTAGATGTTGTTATTGCAATTCCTAAAAATGCTATTACAAATAAATATGGAAAAAAGCTGTCTATAACAAATAATGATATTATAAATATAAATGTCATGATAATCTTTACTCTTGGATCAAGCTCATGTACAGGAGAATCTACTGGATAATGCTGTCCTATTGTCAAGTTTTTAAACATTTTTTCTTCTCCTTAACTCTTTTAAAATCTCTACTTTAGCTTCTTCAACAGTTATTACATCTGATTTAATGTGAAAGCCTTTTTTTCTTAATTCATTTGCAATTTCTGCAATTTGTGGAATACCAAGACCAATTTTTTTCAATTCTTCTGCATTACTATAAATTTCTTTTGGAGTTCCTTGCATATGTATTTTCCCTTTATATAAAACAATTACTCTGTTAGCAATTTTTGCAATATCTTCCATACTGTGTGATACTAAAACAACTGTTACTCCGCTTTTATCATGAAGTTTTTTTATTTGTGCAAATATTTCATTTCTACCTGCAGGATCAAGTCCTGCAGTCGGTTCATCCAAAATTAAATAATTTGGTTTCATAGCTAATACACCTGCTATGGCAACTCTTCTTTTTTGTCCACCTGACATATCAAATGGTGAAGCGTCTTTTATTTTATCATAATTAAATCCAACAAGCTCCAATGATTCCTTAACTCTTTTATCTATTTCAGCTTGAGGTAAATTTAAATTCATAGGGCCAAAAGCAACATCCTTAGCCACTGTTTCTTCAAAAAGTTGATATTCAGGATATTGAAAAACAAGTCCAACCATTTGACGAATAGCTCTTAATTTCTTTTTATCTTCACCTACTACAGTACCATCAACTATAATTTTACCTTCAGTTGGAAGTTCAAGTCCATTTAACATTTGAATAAAAGTAGATTTTCCGCTTCCCGTATGACCGATGATTCCAACAAAATCACCTTCTTTTATTTCAACATTAACATCATCCAATGCTACTGTTCTAAAAGGAGTTCCTTCACTATAAATATATTTTATATTCTCTGCTTTTATTGACATAATAAATCCACCAGTTCTTTTATTTCTATAATGTCAGAAGGAAGATCAATACCTTCTTTTTTTAATTCCTGTGATAGCTCAGTAACTTGTGGAACATCCAATCCGAATTTTTTAATTTCTTCTATATTTTTAAATACTTCTTTTGGTGTTCCATCTAATTTAATATTGCCTTTATCCATTATTACAACTCTGTCAGCTTGAACTGCTTCATCCATATAATGTGTTATTAATAAAATAGTTTTACCATTTGCATGAAGTTTTTTTAATGTTTCCATTACTTCTCTTCTACCTGAAGGATCCAGCATTGCTGTAGGTTCATCAAGTATTATGCAGTCAGAATTTAAAGCAAGTATTCCAGCTATAGCTATTCTTTGTTTTTGTCCTCCTGATAATAAATGAGGAGGTCTTTTTCTATATTCATACATGCCAACAGTATTTAAAGCATCATCAACTCTTTTTCTTATTTCGACAGGATCAACTCCTAAATTTTCAGGACCAAATGCAATGTCTTCTTCAACTATGGTTGCTACAAGTTGATTGTCTGGGTTTTGAAATACCATACCAGCTGATTGTCTTATATCCCATAATTTAGAATCATCCGACGTATCCATGCCTTTTACAAATATTTTTCCTTCAGTTGGAAGTAAAATTGAGTTAATTAATTTAGACAAAGTTGACTTACCAGAACCATTATGACCAATAATAGCTGTAAACTCACCTTTTTTTATATTTAAATTAACTCCATCAACAGCATATTTAATGTCATCATTACTATATTTAAATTTTACGTTTTCAATTTTTATTATATCATCCATAAATCACCTTTGATTTAATTATTTGTGTATTTCATAAGTCAAATTACCACTTATTGATAATACCACTTCTGTCAAGACATTTCAACAATAAAATTGTAATTTTCAAATAGTCCTAAGAATTCTATCTTTCACTGAAATCAATATGTTGAGTTACAAACAGACAAAAAGCCAGCTTGAGAAAATCTCAAAACTGGCTTTACTAAATTAACATCCCTTTTATTACGCTTCACTTTACTAATAGGCTAAAACATTCAATAATCATAGCTACTGAAGCAGTTATATAAATGAAATCTGTTTGAATTTTAACAAAATATAAAAACACAACTGCTAAACTTAATATAATTACTGTTATTCTACTAATCATTTTATATTTTTTTCTTTCATTATTACTCAAAGGTTTGTTATCGCTTTCACTTGGAGCAAACACAAAAATCATAAGTGAAGAAAATAAGATTCCAAATATTAAAATAAATTCACCGAATTGTTTAAAATATGTACTACACAAAGCTGAAATAGTAAAAATAATAAATGATATGGACATGCACTCTATATGAGTTTTTGCATGATACCCCCCAGCATAAATCCTAAGACCAGAAAAAAATATAATGAAAGTGATGAGTTGCAGCCATTTATCCAATAAATGTGCCGTTATTGATAAAATTATTAAATTTATTAACAAAGATGACAATACTTCGATGCTATAAGCATAGACTTGCATTTCATTATCTGAAGAATTAAGCTTTAACCCGATTTCTTCTGATAACAATATGGAAATTTTACTTATCATTTTGCAGCAAACACTGTGGAACTTTTGGTTGGTTAACCAATATTAAACAGGTTGCTCCCATAGTTGTTTGAGCTGTAACTACTAAAAACATCGCAAATAGTGATATTAAAGATTTCTTTTCATTTTTCGAAAATAATTTCATTTTTCTCCTCCATTAATGTATTTTTTTATTTATTAACAAAATTCTACATTAAATATACACAACTTTCAACAATTTTTATCTACTTTGTCTATTCGGTTAATTTCGTTGTTCGAGTGGTAGTACAATTTAAACTTTTAAAAATTGCTTTCAATATCCTTTAATTTCTTTAAATCCTTTTACACATAACATTAAATTAATAATTTATTTAATACATCAACTTCAACATAAAACACATTATCATCATGGTCAGCACTTATATGACCGTTATACTTTTCAGCAATAGCTTTAATACTCTTTAAGCCATACCCGTGTCTTGTTTTATCACTTTTTTTAGTTAAAATAGTGTTACCTTTTTTAAGTACATTTCCGTAGAATGGATTTTCAGATCCTATATATATATAATCATCTTCTACTATAAACTCGATTTTTATATATTTTTCTTCACACTGATTGTTAGCTTCAATTGCATTATTCATAATATTATTTATAATTCTACATAAATCTTCTTTATCGACAACTATTTTTGAATCTTCATGAATATTGCTGTGAATTTCTACATTGATCCCTTTAATTTGAGCTTCGTTAACTTTAAAATTCAAAAATGACGTAATTATACTATCTTCGTCTATTTGTGGTACAAGTTGCACATCCATTTCCTTAAGCTTTTTTTCTATATGATTTCTTATTTTATCTTTTTGATTAAGCTCATTATATCCATGAATTATTGCCAATTCACCCCTCATGTCATGCCTTATAATTCTTATTTCTTCCAAAGCTTTATTTACATCTGAAAAATAAATATTTTCCATTTTAATATGTTGAAGCTCTATTTCGTTCCTATGCTTTTGTGACATATCTTTTAAAATGCTGTTTGTTAATGCAATAGATAAAACAGAAATCAAAATAACTAATATTGTAAGTAATACCAAGTAAGAATTAACATAATCTAAATCAATATTAAATTTTCCATATAAAAATACAACAATAACAATTGTAAAAATAGTTAAAAAGAAAATGAATCCTAAATATAAATAATACTTTTTATCAATTATACTAAAATTGTAATTTGTAATATTTTTATTATTATTTTTCCTTTTCAATATCAAGTAAATTAATAAAAAAATTGTTTGTGACAATATCATTGTCTCAAATCTTCCAAAATTTTGCTCTTGTATTGAATTAAGATTTATCCCTGCTACAGTAGATATAAAAACAGCTGATAACATTTCACAAATACCTAATACAGTCAAATTAAGAAAAAGTGCTACTATTTTTGAAAATACACTACCTGTAAATATGATTAGTGTTGTAGTATAAATAAGACAATAAAATAATAAATAAGCAAAAGGATTTGAATGTATGGAAATAATATAGTTTAGAAAGCTCAGCAACATGGTCATAAAAACTATAACAAGTTCTATTAAATATTTAAATTTAAATTTTTTCTCGTAATATATATCAAATATTTTATATAAAACATATATTTGAAAAAAATTAACCGCTACTTCTAAAATCTGCCAATTCATAATGTCATCTCCTGTTTTTTAGTTTAAACATATCTGTTATATCTGTTAAACATCGTCTGCTTGCTTCTTCTGATGCATCATTACTAAAGTAAATAATATTTTTCTTAATTTCTCTTACATTTTCCATGTTTATTAAACACGATTTGCTTGATTTAATAATATATTCGTTGGTACTTAACTCTTTTGCCAATATTTCAAGAGCTTGTACGACTTTTATTTCATTTTTATTCAGGCAGTAAATATGTATTTTTCTATCTTCTTTTTTCCTGAGTATATGTGTTATTTCATTTATTGGTATTCTATGTAATACTCCATCTATATCTCGTACATCAAGGAATTTCTTAGGTTCAGTATTCTCCTTTATACAATCAAGTAAAACATTTTCCAAAATATCAGGACTTAAAGGTTTTATAAGATAGTCCTTAGCTTTTACTTGATATGATTCATAAGCATATTCCTTAAATGAAGTTAAATAAATAATAATAGGATCCTTGCTGATTTGTCGTATTAAAAGACCTGCCTCGATTCCATTTAATTCAGGCATATCCATGTCTAAAAAAATTATATTAAATTTAATTTGCTCAAATGCTTTTATAAGATCTCTACTTGAACAATATAAATTAATAGTACATTTTATATTGTTTTTACAGGTTATATTATTTATAGTATTTGCTACTATTTCTCCATAATCCTTTGAATCATCACAAACTGCAATCTTCGTCATCATATTTATCTCATCCTGACAATTTATATAAGTATTTTACCACATATTACAAATTTTTCAATGAATATTCTTCTTTTGGATAGTAAAAATTTCTTCAGGCTTTCCTTCTTTTTCTACTATGTTATGAAAAAAAATATAAAATGATTATTTCCCAGGAAATTCTTGATTTTAAAAATTAATCTCTAAATTTTTATGCTAAATTCAATAAATTTCGGATATATTATTGCTGCTATTACCCAATTTGATTTAAGTAATTAAAGTTTTTCAAGCCACATTAATTATCTTACAAATTTAGAAGCGCAGTCTCGTTCACCAATTTATCCGCTCACTATCGTTCGCATAAATTGGGAACTCGTTGCGGTTGACCTACCATCCATTTTCAGAAAAACACTGAAAATGGGGTTAGGGCATACAAAAAAGAGCAAACTAAAAGGGACTAAGTAATCTTAATCCCTAAAAGTCAGCTCTATAAATTTATAGTTTCGCAATTCAGCACGTCTGCTGAATTTATTCAATACAAACACTTTACAGTGTATTATACTAATTCGATTATAGCCATTTCTGCTCCGTCGCCTTTGCGAGGTCCCACTTTTAGAATTCTAGTGTATCCACCATTTCTCTCTTTGTAGTTAGGAGCAACTTCTTCAAATAACTTATATACGGCATTTTTGTCATAGATATAAGCTAATGCTTGACGTCTTGCATGTAGGTCTCCTCTTTTACCAAGAGTGATCATTCTTTCTGCAACTCTTCTTAATTCTTTAGCTCTTGTTACTGTAGTAACAATTCTTCCATTATTAATTAAGCTTGCAGTCATGTTTCTCAACATTGCTACTCTGTGGTCAGTTTTGAAACCAAGCTTTCTGTGGTTAGCCATGCTTCGTCCTCCTTTACAACTAATTATTAATTATCGTTTTTTCTTAAAGATAAACCTAATTCTTCAAGTTTCTTTGCAACTTCATCTAAAGATTTTTTACCGAGGTTTCTAACTTTCATCATATCATCTTCTGATTTGTATGTAAGTTCCTCAACTGAATTAATACCAGCTCTCTTTAAACAGTTGTAAGATCTAACTGATAAATCAAGTTCTTCTATTGTCATTTCTAATACTTTTTCTTTTTCATCTTCTTCTTTTTCAATCATTATTTCTACATCATTGATGTGGTCAGTTAATGATATAAATAAGTTAAGATGTTCACTTAATATTTTAGCGCCCAATGAAACTGATTCTTCAGGTTCAATAGTTCCATTAGTCCATATTTCTATAGTTAACTTATCAAAGTCAGTTCTGTTACCAACTCTTGTATCTTCTACAGTAAAGTTAACTTTTTTAACAGGGGCATAAAGTGAATCTATTGGAATAACACCAATTGATTGACTATCTTTTTTGTTTTTCTCAGCAATTGCATAACCTCTACCTTGTTCCATTTCCATCTCTATAATGAGCTCAGAACCTTCATCAAGTGTAGCAATATGCATATCTTCATTGATGATTTCAACATCTCCGCCTGTTATGATATCTCCTGCAGTAACTTCTTTAGGACCTTTTGCATCTATTAATAGTTGAACTGGTCCAGAAACGTTCATTTTTGCTGCAAGATTTTTAATGTTAAGAATTATTTCTGTAACATCTTCTCTTACTCCTGGTATTGTAGAAAACTCGTGCAAAACACCTTGAATATTAATAGATGTAACAGCTGCTCCTGGTAACGATGAAAGAAGTATTCTTCTTAGTGAATTTCCGAGGGTAGTGCCATAACCTCTTTCAAGTGGTTCAACTACTATTTTTCCATAAGTATTTTCATCATTTTTTTCGATTAATGTTATATTCGGTTTTTCAATTTCTATCATCCCAAACCCTCCTTACGTGATTTTTTTTGCCGAGGGTAATAATTCTTAATCATTTATTATTTAGAGTACAACTCGACAATTAGATGTTCTTCTATTGGTAATTCTATATCTTCTTTAGTTGGTTCTGCAATTAATCTTCCTGTAAAGTTATCAGGATCTACTTGCAACCATTGTGGTGCAGTTCTTTTGTGATTTACAATCAATGCTTTGAATTTATCAGAACTTTGACTTTTTTCTTTAATTGCTACAACATCGCCAACTTTAAGAATCATAGATGGTACATCAGCCTTTTTACCGTTTATAGTAAAATGACCGTGAACAACCAATTGTCTTGCTTCTGGTCTTGAACTTGCAAAGCCTAATCTGTATATTATATTATCAAATCTAAGCTCTAACAATTTCAATAAATTTTCACCTGTTTTACCAGCCATGTTATCAGCCATATTGAAGTACTCTGCGAACTGTCCTTCTAAAACTCCATAATATTTTCTAACTTTTTGTTTCTCTCTTAACTGAGTTCCATAGTTAGAAAGTTTTTTAGTGTTTTGTCCGTGTTGTCCTGGTGCATAGTTTCTTCTGCCGATTGAACATTTGTCAGTATAACATCTATCACCTTTTAAATATAATTTTAAACCTTCTCTTCTGCATAATCTACATACAGGTCCAGTATATCTTGCCATTATTTCACCTCAATTCTACTTTACAATTATACTCTTCTACGTTTTGGTGGTCTACAACCATTGTGTGGTATTGGAGTAACGTCTTTTATTAAATTAACTTCAAGTCCTGCGGCTTGTAAAGATCTGATTGCAGCTTCTCTACCTGAGCCTGGTCCTTTAACATAAACTTCTACTGTTTTCAAACCATGTTCCATGGCTTTTTTTGCTGCTTCTTCTGCTACCATTGAAGCTGCATATGGAGTAGATTTTCTTGAACCCTTGAAACCTAATTGTCCTGAACTTGCCCAAGAAATTGCATTTCCTTGCAAGTCAGTTAATGTTACAAGAGTATTGTTAAAAGTAGACTTAATATGTGCCTGGCCTTTTTCAATGTTTTTACGTTCTTTTCTTCTTACTCTTGTCGTTTTTTGTTGTTTTTTAGCTGCCACTTAAGTCCCTCCTTTTATTTTTTAGATTTTTTACCCGCAAGTCTCTTTGGTCCTTTACGAGTTCTTGCATTATTTTTTGTGTTTTGTCCTCTAACAGGCAATCCCTTTTTGTGTCTTAAGCCTCTATAGCAGTTAATTTCTTTTAACCTTTTTATGTTTAAAGACACTTCTCTTCTTAAATCACCTTCAACAGGAAGTTTATCTATTTCATTTCTTAACATTTGAACTTCATCTTCAGTTAAGTCTTTAACTCTTGTATCAGGATTAATTCCTGTTGTTTTGAGCAATTTAATAGAAGTTGGTTTTCCTATACCAAATATATATGTTAAACCTATTTCAACTCTTTTATCTCTTGGTAAATCAACTCCAGCGATTCTGGCCATTAAGTTACACCTCCTACTTCAGCAGTTACTTAAATCTTACTTCGATTTTTATGTCAATCATTAACCTTGTTTTTGTTTGTGTTTAGGATTCTCGCAGATTACCATTACTTTGCCTTTTCTTTTGATAATCTTACATTTTTCACACATAGGTTTTACTGATGGTCTTACTTTCATTGTAATCCCTCCTTACTTTTTCCTCCAGGTTATTCTTCCTCTTGTCAAATCATATGGTGATAATTCAAGAGCTACCGTGTCTCCAGGTAGAATCTTTATATAATTCATCCTCAGTTTTCCAGAAATATGCGCTAAAACCTGGTGCCCGTTTTGAAGCTCTACTCGAAACATCGCATTTGGAAGTGCTTCAAGGACTTTTCCTTCTACTTCAATTACATCCTTTTTGGACATTGATCACTCAACCTCCATTCTTTTAGATGCATTCTCATTAAAAGGCATTAAGAGCTTTCTAATCAATGCATCATTTAGATTTTTGTTGCTATTAAGCATTTCAGCAAATTCTGTCAGTACTGTATTATTAATTTTTAAATGTTTCATTTTTTTTCGTTTAGGTGAACTTAATTTTCTTAAATCACCATCACATACTAACACATGGCATTCATCTATTACATTGTAAACAATAAATGCTCTACCTTTGTCTCTTCCAGC
>JARBUP010000336.1 GCA_029239575.1 Bacillota bacterium | reverse complement strand
ATCCCTTCAGCCAATTAGATGAACTCATTCTTGCTTATGCAACAACAATTCATAAAAGCCAGGGTAGTGAATTTCCTGTTATTATAATGCCTGTTTCTTGGGGTCCTCCAATGCTTTTAACAAGAAACTTATTGTATACTGCAATAACAAGGGCAAAACAATTAGTTGTTCTTGTAGGTTTTGAACAATATTTAAAAACAATGGTGGATAACAATAAAATAAATAAAAGATACTCAGCTCTTGATTATAGGTTGAGTTCTGTTATTAAACAATATGAGCAGTTTTTAAGTATGTAATATTTAAAAGATTAGTTAGTTTACTTAAAAATAGGTTTAACTTGATATCATACTGTTACGTGATTAAATTATAATATTTTTCTTTCCTGACAACATTTTGGAAATTGTAACTTCAATAAGAAAAACAATGGCGCACATCCGCTTCGCTAAGTGAGCCAAAACTGTTTTTCTTCTTTCGTACAATTTCACAAAATAACGTCTAACGTCAGTGAAAAATATTATAATTTAATCTCAACAGTTATCACATATATTAATTTAAATAAGTTAGTTTTATTAAAAAACATTTTAACTTGCTATCATAATTTATTCTCAAACTGTATAACATCAACATAGTTTTAAAAAATCTTGAATAGAGGGTAACCACTGAAAAAGTCCATTTTTGTCATCCTGAACGTTAGTGAAGGATCTTTAGTTTTTCAGTGATCTCAAAAAGGAGGATTTTTGTGAAATCGTTCGTAGAATCTTTTTTAGAACTTATTTATCCTGAGAAAAATATTTGCTGTGTTTGTGGTGTTTATGATGAAATAATTGGTGAAAAATACATTTGTGTTGATTGTTATGCAAAAATTAAAAAAGTTACACCTCCTTGCTGTGTGAAATGCTCTAAACCTATGGATTTAGGTTTAAATGTTGATATTTGCAAGGACTGTGCTGGTGAAGAAAAACATTTTGAAACTTCAAAGTCGCCATTTGAATATGATGGATTGATTAAAAAATGTATTTATGATTTTAAATATTATAATAAACCATATTTTTATAGATTTTTTGGAAGTTCTTTAATAAGCTATATGAATGAAAATAATTATAATAGTTTTGACTTTATATTATCCGTTCCTCTTCATAGATCTAAAATGATTAAGCGTGGTTACAATCAATCAGAACTCTTAGCTAAATATATAGCGGGCAAATCAAATATACCTTATGTAAATGCTTTAAAAAGAACTAAAAAAACATCAAAACAAAGTTCTAAATCTAAATCTGAACGTCAGAAAAACTTGAAAAACGCATTTAAGGTTAAACAAAGTTCACAAAAAATAAAAAACAGCAGTGTACTATTGGTAGATGATGTCTACACAACTGGTTCCACTGCTGATGAATGTTCTAAGGTACTTCTTAATTTTGGCGTTGAAAAAGTTTTTGTAATAACCATAGCTCGATAATTAATTTCATTTTATGCATGTTTTGTATAAGTATGTGTAAATAACAAACTTATTAAATATTGTTGGTATTTAAATAAAAAACAGACATTCTCATTTAAAACTTTTAAAATAATTTGACTTTAATCCGATTTAGGCTCAACTTTATCTTTCTGATTTCTTATAATTATTTATTTTTGAAAGTAACTTGATAATTCTTTTAAAATACATTCCTATTATTATATAGCAATTATTTGCATTTGGTATTGAAAATTTTTTAATTTTTTTCCATTATCAATTATTCTTTAATCAGTTTTATTTGAAGATTTTAAAAACGAAAACTATATGATTAAATAAGAAAATTAATTAATGTTAAAGGTAAAATATTGTAAATATTAATAATAATTGATATACTAATAATGAAAAATACAATTAATATGGAGGTTTTATGGAAGATTATTCATTAAAGAAATTTTCATTAGCTGAATTTAGTAACTTAGAAACTAAAGACGGAAATAGATATGAATTAATTGATGGAATTGTTTTAATGTCTCCAAGACCTAATATCAAGCATCAAGAAATAATGGGTAACCTTCATTATGAATTAAGAAATTTCCTAAAAGGTAAGCCCTGTAAAGTATTCACAGAAATTGAATTGCAATTTGAAAATAATGTTTTAATCCCGGATATTTCAGTAATTTGTGGATTAGAAAATACAGATATTCAAAGATACAAAAAAGCGCCTGAAATTGTAATAGAGATTCTAAGCAAAAGCAGCCGATATACTGATACTTTTACAAAACTATATAAATATGAATTACTTGGTGTAAAAGAGTACTGGATCGCTAATCCGGATACTGAAATTATTACTATATACAACTTTGAAAACAAAACAAATAATGAATATTCTAAATCCAACAAATTAATATCTCAAGTATTTAACCAGTTAGAAATAAACTTATCAGATATATTTCTTTAAGATAAACACATCGGCAGACTGCGCTATAAAGCAGTCTGCCGATTATGACAATACATAATTAATTAGTATAAATATTTTTTTCAGTAATTATCATATCCATTTTTACATCATGTTCTTCAGCTGGTATTTCATTTAGCACTTGAAAATCATGGGCAACTGCAATTGCTTTACAGTCATTTCTTCTTAAACTAAGTATTCTGTCATAATATCCCTTGCCAAATCCTAAACGATTTAAACTTCTGTCAAAAGCAACTCCTGGTACAACTATTAAATCAAATTTTTCTGTTTCTACCTGCTTAATAATATCTTTTTTAGGTTCGTAATAACCAAAACTACATTTTCCTAAGTCCTGATTTATATCAAAAATTTCTGTTGGTATAAGCTTAACGTTGATTGTGTCGGTATAAGGAACAATAACGTGTTTTTTTTCTTTTAACATTTCTTCTATTAAATCACGGGTGATAACTTCATTATTAAAGTCCATATAAATAAAAACTGTTTCCGCATTTGAATATTCATTTAAATTTCTGAGTTTATCCATTATAATTTTGCTATTTAATGATACTTCTTCTTTATCCAAATTGTTTCTAATACTTAAAATTCTTTTTCTCAGCTCTTTTTTAGTTTCCATAATAATTTAACACTCCTTAAAATACTATTCCAAATATAAAAGTATACAATA
>JARBUP010000335.1 GCA_029239575.1 Bacillota bacterium | reverse complement strand
TGATATAGGAGCTAAAAAGTTAGTTTTAGATGTTTTACTAAAATTAAATCAAGAATTTGGAATGACTATAATTATGACATCTTCAGAACTTGCAGAATTACGAAGCATATGTGATAAAATTGCGATAATTTGTGAGGGCAAAGTCGAAGGTGTTCTTTCTCCATTAGCTTCAGATGTCGATTTTGGATTAATGATGTCTGGTAGCCGCAAAAAAGATGAAGAAAGGAGTGTTTCTTAAATGACAGGCACAACGGAAAATAAAGTAAATTTAAAAGATGTGGTTAGAAGTATAGGTTTACCTACAATTATTATAGCGTGTTTTTGGGTTGTTACGCTTATAGCAGGAGCTTATTTTGATATTTCTATTGGTACATTATTAAGTGATACTCTTAAAAGAGCTGGTATGAATGGAATACTTGTACTTGCAATGGTTCCTTCCATACAGTCCGGTACAGGTCCTAACTTTGCACTTCCAGTAGGTGTGGTATGTGGTTTGTTTGCACTTGTATGTTCAATTGAATTTGGATTTACGGGCTTATCATGGCTAATAGTTTCGGTTGTTATAGCAATTCCAATTGCAGTTGTAGTAGGTTATTTTTATGGAAAACTTCTTAATGCTGTAAAAGGTTCAGAAATGACTATTGCAACTTATACTGGATTTTCAATAGCAGCTTTAATGTGTTTAGTGTGGCTTATGGTACCATTTACAAGCCCTAAAATGGGTTGGTTCATTGGAACAGGATTAAGGGAAACTATACAGCTTGATGTAGTTGGCGGAGCTCAAATATTAAATAATTTCTTAATGTTTGAAATTGGTGGTGTAATTGTACCTACAGGTTTATTGATGGTATTCTTATTTTTCTGTTTATTAGTTTGGTTGTTTTCAAAATCAAAAACAGGTATTGCCGTAACAGCTGGAGGAATGAGTGCTAATTTTGCAAAAGCAGCAGGTTTAAATATTGATAAAAACAGAATAATTGCAAATATTATTTCAACAGTGCTGGGTGCAATAGGTATAATAGTTTATTCTCAAAGTTATGGATATGCTCAGTTATACGGTGCACCTTTAATGATGGCATTTTCTGCAGTTGCTGCAATTTTAATAGGTGGAGCTACAGCGTCAAGGGCAAAAGTTTCTAATGTAATTATAGGAGTTATATTATTTCAAGGATTGTTGACAACAGCACTTCCTGTAGCTAATAAAATATTTGTTGGTATGGATCTGTCTGAAATAATGAGAATGGTAGTTCAAAATGGAATAATCCTTTATGCTTTAACACAAGTAAAAGGAGGCGCAAAATAATGCAAAATATTACTGGGGAAAGATTAAGTGCAAGAAAAGATACGTCTTCTTGGATATTGGACAATATAGTTACAATTATATTCATTGTATTTACAATATTCGGTTTTGTTGTTTCAACAGGTGTTTCTGTAAATTATTTTTTAAATGAACTAACAAGTAGGTTGTTCAGAAATGCATTCTTAGTATTATCTTTGATAATACCCGTAATCGCAGGATTAGGACTTAACTTTGGTATAGTTATAGGTGCTATGGCTGGTCAAATTGCTATAGCTTTTGTAAGATATTTTGGAATTGGTGGAGTACACGGGTTGTTATTATGCTTTTTAATATCATTCCCATTTGCTGCTTTATTCGGATATTTTGCAGGTCTTTTATATAACAAAACAAGAGGCCAAGAAATGATAGCCAGCTTAATAGTTGGATATTTTGCAAATGGTATATACCAATTTTTATTCTTGTTTGTTGTTGGAGCGATAATTAGTGTTAATCCTACAAATCCTTTAGTTAATCCAAGCGGTATAGGTGTTAGGATGACAGTAGACTTAGGTGCAGCTAAAGATGGTGGAATGAAATATGCACTGGATAATATTATGAAAATTCCATTCATGTGGGCAGTTTTGATTGTAGCTATTGTTATATTATGTTTAATATTTATTAGTTACAAAAAAAATAAAATAAAATCTAACAAAAATATCATGTTTTATTTTAATGTTTTAGCATGTTTAATAATGATAGGAGTTAGTGTTGTTTCCATTGCCACAAACAATATCCTTATGCAAGTAAATAAAGTTCCTGTTGTTACAGCTATGTTAGTTATTGCACTTTGTGTATTTAATGAATTAATAATGAAAACTAAGCTAGGGCAGGATTTTAGAAGTGTTGGACAAAATCAGCATATAGCAGAATCATCAGGTATAAATGTTGATAGAACAAGAATAATTGCTACAGTAATGTCCACGGTATTAGCAGCATGGGGGCAAATAATATTTTTACAAAATATGGGTACATTGAATACATACAATGCACATACACAAATAGGTATGTTTTCAGTTGCTTCTTTGTTAGTTGGAGGAGCTTCAACATCAAGGGCTAATAATAGACATGCCATAATAGGTACATTGTTGTTTAACTCTATGTTCATAATGTCACCTGAAATAGGTAAAGCATTATTTGGTAATGCGCTTTTAGGAGAATATTTTAGAACATTTATGGTTTATGGAGTTATAGGTCTTGCTTTAGGTCTGTATGTATGGAGACAAAATAAAAAGTCAAGAATAACAATTGATTAGTTTTTGAATGATAAAAGATTTGGGGAAACTCAAGTCTTTTTTTATTTTTAATTAGTTTAGGTATTGGATTTTTGTATCCCTGAAGTTTTCGTGGTGATTAAATTATAATATTTTTCCTTCCTGACAACATTTTGGGAATTGTAACTTCAAGAATAAAAACAATGGCGCTAAACCGCTTCGCTAATCGCGCCAAAACTGTTTTTCTTCTTTCGTACAATTCCACAAAATAACGTCTAACGTCCGGAAAAATATTATAATTTAATCTCGTACTAACTCGCGTAAATTAGGATTAATTAGTTAGTTATATCCAAAGTACGCCCAGCATGGCGACAGCTTGACGGCGACAGTCCGTTATGGAGCTTGGTAGTATCAACCATTAGCCAAAGAAATGATGTCCATAGTGATGGTGAAATCTAAAGGAAGTCAGCGACAATGTTAATTACCTTTAAAATTTGCATTGAAAATGTAATTGATGTACAATTATGGTAATTCGGAATTGTAAAA
>JARBUP010000334.1 GCA_029239575.1 Bacillota bacterium | reverse complement strand
TCATTGCGCCTGACAATGCGACGAAGACAGTAATTATTATTTCTGGAACTATAATCAGTGCTTTTGCTATAGCATCCTCAATTGCTGTATTGGTACACATAAAGAGAAATAAAATAAAGTTATATTCAGCAGAAATTAATTCTGAGGGAAGTCACTAATGCTATAAGTATTAATAAATAATTTTCCAATTTGATAATGAAAGAAGGTTTATATGAAACAGTTAAAAAAGAAAAAAAACACTATTTTAATTGAAACATTTGATGCATTGTTTATCATGCTTCTATGCTTCGGTACTCTTCTAAGCGCTATGTTGATGAAAGGAAATAGTGAAGGTGGCATTAGTTACATCATAGATTTCAAAACTATAGTTATAACAATTGCAGTAATAATTGTATATTTGTTCTTTGTTGTTAAGCAGTCAGATAAAGAACTTAAAATTATGATTTCTAAACTCTTTAATAAATGATAGTAAGGCTTAATCTTAAATTATGAGGTGATTTTATGAGTTTCTGGGGTGTTATGAACTGGATAATTTGGTTTTTGTGTATTATTTTAGCGGGGCTTATATTAACAGATTTTATTAAAGTAGAAATTGATAGATCAAAGAAAAAAAAATAGAAAATTTATTATTTTTAGAAAGGTTGGTTGTGCAGTGGAAAAATCTAAAGAGACTCATTCTGCTAAAGTTTTGGGGCCCTTACATATATGGGCATTGGGAGTTGGAATTGTCTTAGTTGGACAATTTATGGGATGGAATTTTTCTATAGTAAAAGGTGGTTCCTTAGGTTCTATCATAGCTTGTTGGATAATTGGAGTATTATACATTTCTCTAATTATGATAAATACTGAAATGGGAGCTGTTATTCCTTCAGCAGGAGGGCAATATGGAATGGCAAAGCATTTTCTTGGCCCATTAGCTGCTTTTAATATTGGATTGATGTTGGTTTTTCAATATGTAATGTTAGAAGCTGCAGATGCATTGGTTATTGGAGAAATTTTAGCTACTATTCACCCAGATGTTCAGCCATTGCCATATATTATTTTTAGTTTACTTGTATTAACTTTCATGAACTATAGGGGGTTGCATGCAACTTTAAACTTAAATATTGTTTTAACAGGTATATCATTTGCGACAATATTAATACTTTTGTTTAGCACAAAATTTTATTCAACAACTGGAAGCATAATAAATTTAAGTGGTCTAACTAATGGTCTTCCATATGGTTGGATGGGAATATTAGGAGCACTGCAGTTTGGATGTTGGTTTTATTTAGGGATAGAAGGCACAGCCCTTGCAGCAGAAGAATGCAAATCAAAAGAAAGAGCATTACCTGTTGGTTCAATAGCTGGTATATTAACTTTAATTCTTGGAGCAACAATAACTTGGTATGTTTGTTCTGGTTTAATACAAGCTGATATACTTTCAAATTCAATCTATCCACTTTTTGATGCAGCTAAAGAAACAAAAATAGCAGGAGTAATCAATATTTTATTTTTAGGAACAGTTCTTTCATGCATAGCAAGTGCAAATGGTTGTATTGCTGATGCAAGCAGAGCATGGGCTTCTATGGCAAACGATACATTGATTCCTGAAGTATTTAGTGTACTGCATCCTAAATATAAAACTCCATATAGAGCTATTGTATTCTTATTGCCAATTGCATTGGCGTTTGGATTTACCGGATTACTTGATGAAGTTATAACATTTTCTATACTTTCGGCACTTTTGGCTTATATACTAACTGCATTAATGATGATTAAATTTAGAAAAATGTACCCTTTAGGGGTTATAGACAGGGGTTATGTATCTCCATGGCATCCTATACCATCAATAATTGTTTTGGTTCTGTCATTAGCAACAATGGCTGGTATGTATTTCGGTTATAGCATAAACATTATTTCAGGAATTGGCTTTTATTTAATAGCATCGATATGGTTTGTAATGCATAGGTCAAAATTTTTAAATATTGAATCATTTATTTCTACAGAAGATTCAAATTGGCCGAGGCCTAAAGGATATTAATAGGAGAGTTAAAATGGATACAACAAAAACAAGTAAATTTAAGCTATTTATGTTGATTATTTTCTCAATGATTATACCTTGTTCAGGATATGTCGTAACTGGTAAACCAACTCGTGGGTTACTGATGTTGATGTGGATATTTGTTTTTGGATATATAACATTTCATCTCACTGATAACAATATATCTTTTTTAGTCAGATTATCAGGAGGCTTTGTAGTTTGGTGTATTTCAATAACTGAGATATATAAAATAGGTAAGAATAAAAATTAAAACCTTATAAAAAAATAACATTGTAAGGTTTGTAGGAGTGAACACATGAGTGAAGAAAAACAAAGAGTTATACATGAGTATGTACCTGGTAAACAGATTACTCTACTCCATATAATAGCGCAACCAGTTGAAGAATTATACGATAAGTTAGGAATAGATAATAAAGGTGCAATAGGCATTGTTACATCGACACCGGGCGAAACTGCTATGATTGCAGCTGATATAGCAACAAAATCTGCAGATGTTTCCATAGGATTTTTGGACAGGTTTTCAGGAGCTATTGTAATTGTAGGAGATGTTGCTAGTGTTGAGGCTGGTCTTAGAGAAATAAGAAATGTTTTAATGAATGTTTTAAAATTTTCTTCATGTGATATAACGAGGTCTTAATTATGAAAAAAATTATGATAATTGGTGCTATAGATTCAGGTAAAACATCTCTTGTAATGGCTTTAAATGGAATATCCGGTATAGCAACTAAAACACAATCATTGGAGTATAAATCATTAACAATAGATACACCGGGAGAATTTATGGAAAATCCTCGTATGTACAAAGCATTGTTAAGCACCTCTTTGGAAGCTAAATATATAATTTTTACACAAGATTCAACAATGGATAAGTCAATATTTCCACCTAAGTTTGCAACTGCGTTTAATTGCATGACAATTGGAGTTATAACAAAAATTGACCATGTAGATTCAAATGTTGAAAAAGCAAAAAAGTTTTTAAACAATATTAGCCTTAAAGGTCCAGTATTTGAAGTATCTGCATTAACTGGCGAAGGAATAGAAACACTAAAAGAGTTTGTTAAGCTT
>JARBUP010000333.1 GCA_029239575.1 Bacillota bacterium | reverse complement strand
ATTCCTCCTTAAACATATCTTATTTTGCTTAGTTAAATTTTATAATTCAAACCAATCATTTAATATTTCGATTTCTTTAAACCCTCTTTTTTTATACATTTCATATGCTACTTTATTTTTAGTTATTACGGTTAAGCAAATATCATTTACTTCTTTTAAGTTTAAAAAATAAATAGCTGTCTCTAAGAGTTTTTTACCATAGCCCTTTCCTTGCATAATCTTTATTAATCCTAAGTCAAATTCCCCCACACCATTTTCTATATGGAATTGTACAAAGCCTATATTCACATCATTTAATTTTGCTATGAAATAATAATTATTTTCGTTAGTTTCTTTTATATATTCATTTACTTTATATTTTGTCAAAGTTCCACCATTAGGAACAGCATAAAACGCATCATTATTAATTTTTATATATTCGTTTTTATTTTCTTCTGTAAGCTTTTCTAATTTAAAAGGTGATAATTTTATTTTTCTATCTTGTAATATCATTTTTACAGCTGAATATTGCTTTTGCAAATTTAATGTATTAATTATTTCGTTATTTTTTGTACCTAAATAAATCTTAAAAGCACCATAACTATTTGCTAATTTTATAGCTTCATTTTTTAATTCTAATATAGCTTCTTTATTATATTTGAATTTTTCATCTATTTCAAATCTTACTATATATGCAACATTCTTTAAATAGCATTCTAATAAAACAATTGATAATTTACCTATTATATTTTTTTCTTTAATGCTAATTAAAACTCCTTTACCATAATCAAATTCTTCTGCTTTATATTCTTTTTCTATATTTTCTAATGTAACGTTATTATTATTTTTATTTAAAAATTCAACAAGTGCCTGTTTTTCATTTTTATTTAATTCTAAATAACTTTTAATCATATATTCCTCACAATTTATAATAAGTTAATTTTAGATAATATTTTCTTATATATATAAACCATATGGGGTTCATTAGAATAGATATCAATTTCATTTATTGGTATCCATTTAACACCGCTATTTTCATCAGGTTTAATAAAAAGCCCTTCATTTTCATTTGCTTCAAATAAATAAGCAATTGAAATATGAAGATGTGGAGCAACATATTTTCCTTTTCTTTCATGACCTATAACAGATAGTAAATCTAATGAGATTATATTATTACATATTAAATTTAAATTTTTTAAACCTGTTTCTTCATTAACCTCATTTATAGCAACAAGAAGCAAATTTTCTTCACCATCAGCATGACCGCCGGACCATGACCATGCATTAAAAATATTATGATGAATCATTAAAATTTTATTTTTATCTTTATTTAACACTAAGCCTGAACTTGTAATATGTATTATTTCATTTTCCCTTGTTAAAACATCATTAAACAAATCAATACATTTTAATGAAATTTCTTTATCTTTTCTTTCTTGTTCGCAGCAAGGATTAAAACTTTTTATAGAATCAATTAAACTCATATTTCTATTGCCCACTTTCAAATTTTTATATGTTTTTTAATATAATTAATTATACCCCCAAGATTTACTATTTTCAATTAGCAATATGTAAGGATGTATTTGAATTTTATTAAAAATATTAATATTTATTAACTTTATTATTGATAATCTAATAAAATTGTAATAGACTTATTATATAAGAGAGGAGTGAGATTTATTTTAAAAAGTTTTCAAGGATGCTTTTATGAGTACAAAGGCCTACCTAAATCAATTTATTTTATAGTTTTATCACGATTAATAAATTCAGTAGGAGCATTTGTAGGTCCATTGCTTACTCTTTTGTTAACTGATAAAATAGGACTTTCAACTGCCCAAGCTGGAACTTTTGTTACTATTTCAATTTGCATGTTCATACCTTCATCCATGATAGGAGGATTTTTATCAGATCATTTCAATAGAAAAAACACATTATGTTTTCTTACTTTACTGCAATCATTATGTTATTTAATTTGTGGTTTCATAGAAATGTCAATGGCAGTTCCAGTTTTGCTACTTGCTGCTTCATTTTTTTCAAATGCTGCTCAACCTTCGAGCAGTGCTATGGCATCTGATTTAACCGATAAAAACAACAGGCAAAGTGCATTTTCACTTATATATCTTGGCAATAACCTGGGTTTTTCAATTGGTCCTTTAATTGCAGGATTTTTATACAAAAATTATCTATCATTTCTTTTTATCGGGGATGCTTTAACTACAATTATTTCAATATTTATTATATTTTTTAATGTTCCCGAAACAAAGCCTGTATTTGATATTGAAAATGAAATTTTAAATGACGATTTTGAACGTGCAGAAGAAGGTTCTGTATTTAAAGTTTTATTAAGAAGACCTCAAGTCCTTATTTTCGGAATTATATCCATGCTTTTATCTTTTTCATATTCACAAGTTCATTTTACATTACCTCTATATTCAAAATCTTTGTTTGGTATAGAAAAAGGCGCTCAAATTTTTGGAATGCTTATGAGTACTAATGGAATTGTGGTAGTTTTATTGACTATATTTATAATAGGAAAAACAAAAAAATATTATGCTACTTTTAATGTAGCCTTATCTGCTATTTTCTGGGCAATAGGTCTTGGTATGCTTTATTTTGTTTCATCTTTCCCATTATTAATATTATCAACCGTTCTTTGGACAATTGGAGAAATACTTCATGCAACTAATATTGGCGTTTACTTAGCTGATAATTCTCCCAAATCTCACAGGGCAAGATTTAATTCATTATACGGAATCATATCAGGTGCAGGTCAAGCCATGGGTCCTACTATAATGGGAGCATATATTTTAAACAATCCAATTAAAAACGTTTGGTTATTTACATTTTTAATGGCTTTTATATGTGGTATTATAATGTATTGTTTTTATTCATATGAACGCTCAAAATTACATAATATGACTAAATATATTTAAAACTTTAATATTTAGTCATACCTTTTATATCAACGAATATTTTTAATTACAGGAATATTTTACTTGTAAAAATATTCCTGTATCATATAATTATATTGAAGTTATTTTGTTGAAATAATAATTATCTTTGGAGGTTTTTATGGGAAGGGCGCATGAAGTAGATTATCAAATTTTTGGGGACGATATTCAATTTGTAGAAATTGGGTTAGAT
>JARBUP010000332.1 GCA_029239575.1 Bacillota bacterium | reverse complement strand
TTCCAAAACTTGGAAATGAAATAACATTACTACTTTACCATTAGTTGTTTGTTGACGCAAAACTTTTATACCCTTTATTTTTGCATCAGTATTCAATAATTGTTTAACGTTTCTTGTCGCTATTTCTTTAGCAGTAAATTTCGCTTGATCTACAGTATAATTCTGTTCAATTATTTCCTTCTCAAAGACTCTTTCTTTACCAATGTAAAATGGTAGCTGCCACTTTAAGAAATAAACTGGAACAACGGATTTCATCGATTCAGTTTTAGAAAATTCCTTTTTGTTAAATAATGGTATAGGAATCCTAGTATTACTAACTGTTACTGAATAGTTAGTATAATTTTCACCAGTGAGAACTTCTATTTTTTTATTTAAAGTTACTTCAACTGAGGACTTGTACCATGTTTCACCAATAACTTCTGCCTTAGCAGCAACCTTTTTAAACTTCTTATCTTTACCAACCAACCCCGTAACTAACACTTGACCTGGTTCAACATAATCATTAATTCCAACTAATGCTTGGCCTTTTTCTACAAATATTTTTTCAATTACTGCTTTTTTAGTTGCAACTAAATGACGTGGTTTTAATTTATTTGGAGGCTTTTGAATTGTTTTTTCAACAATTCGAAAATGAAGTACTGTGCCTTTAACATTGACACCTACCCATGTAATCTCTGAATTAGTGTCAGTAAGTCTTTTTTGAATTTCCTGTGGTGATGGAATAAAAAACTGTAATGCACCTCTTTTTATACCTTCCTTAGTTAATTGCTTATGTAATTTATACTCAAGGTCCGGTGCCGCTCCAGTAATTTTAATATCCCATACCATGTTGGATAAAAGAAAAATTAAAGCTAGAAATAAGAATGCACCAACAGAAAAACCTGCATTTTTAATAGCTTTTTTTAAGAAAAAAGGTAATCCTCTTCTTTTCTGAAATCTTATCTTACACTTATATTTAAACCTTATCCTTCTAATTTTACGAATATTGTTTAGCAAAATACAACAATTAAAATCACCATTACTTAGTGTTTTAAGGTCCCAGAGTTCAACTCCAGAATTTAGACACTCATTTACAAATGGTATTTTATTTTCACCAGTAATGGTTATTGAAATTGATCCTTTGACATATCTCAACCATTCATTTTTCATTGGCTTCCCCTACACTAATTTTTAATTTTCAAATCTTCTATGATACCTTTAAGCATCAAATCAGTTGGTGTAATACTCTTTATTAAGAAATTATTACCTTTAATAAGTAACTCACCGTCTTGAATTAGAAGTCTAACTTCATTTTCAGAAAAGGAAACTAAACCTCTATGATTCTCAATATAAAATGAAAATGGAGCTATAATATTTATCTTTGGTTGATCTAATAATACGTCTGGAGGTAAATCGAACTGGTCTGCTAACCATTTTTTTACATCACGTTGAAAATTTTTCATGTATTTGTTGGCGTAATGACGCCTTCCCTCCTTTTTGCAGTCATTTATTATATTTAATAAATACACAGTGTCTATTTAAATATGTATGCTCTTAAAAAAGAGTTTAGAAAAGATTTTTATATTTAAACATATATAAGTCATTTAAAATGACAAAAGGCACCGAGACGCAAAGTCTCGATGCCTTTTGTAGACAATCTGATGGTTTTTATAAGTTTAGTCTTGTATTTTAAATATCGTTGTTTTATCACTTAATTGTTTAGACTGGGATTGTAGTTTATCTCCAATTATTTTTATAGCACCAATACTTTCTTGCTCAATAATAGATATTTCAAGTGCTTTTTCTGAACCTTCAACATTTCTGTTTGCTAGTTCATTAAAATTTTGTGTTGAACGATTTAAATTTGGTATTGATGTCTCCAAAAATGTTAACTCGGATCTCATAATCTTTAAAATATCTGTTGTTTTTTGTATTTCTGTAAATACACTAAAAAAAGTTTCTTTTGTTTCTTGTGTGGTTATAAAATGTTTTTTAGTCTTGTCAAATACAACCTCATAATTATTAACAACTTCACTAGTATTGCTAATCATTTTTTCAATTGTATTTGATATTTCCTTAGTAGCATGTGTAGTTTGATCTGCAAGTAATCTAACTTCACTTGCAACTACAGAAAAACCTTTCCCTGATTCACCTGCCCTTGCAGCTTCGATAGCCGCATTTAATGCTAAGAGCTTTGTTTGACTAGATATATTTTCAATTAGAATAACAATCTTCTCAATTTCTTTAGTTGATAAAGCCAGTTCATTTATTTCCTTAAAAATATTTTCAAAATCAGTTTCAATAATCTTTATTTGATCTACTAACTCACATACTGATTCTTCACCATTTCTAGCTCTAGATTCGAGAAATTCTGAACTAAAAAATAATTTTTCTATAGCTTTAATTAAACTAGTAATATGTTCATTGATTATCTCTATAACTTCTAAGTGAGCATGTGTTTGTTCTTTATTTTTATTTGAGTTCTCTTTAACTTTTTCTAAAATATTTACTAATTCTCTATTTATGTTTACTGCTGTTAAAGAATTATTATTTAGTTTAATTCCTGTCTTTTCCAATGTAGCTACAGTTTCATTTATATTCTGAAACATGAATTTCATTGATGATATCATATTATTAAAATTCAATATTAAACTCGATATTTCTGGTATAGATGTATTGATATTTATTTCAGATAATGAACCACCTTTAATTTTATTCATATGTAATTGCAGCATTCCAAGAGGCCTTAGTAATCCGTGTAAAAGCGAACTACAAAGAATAGCAGCCCCTATAATTGATACAATCGTTGACATAAGAGTAAACTCAAACGCTTTATTTAACTCGTTTAAGTAAGTATCAGTCGGAAGTATAAACGTATAAATACCTTTAAGTTCTTGTATTTTTGTAAAAGCAACTGTATATGAATTCCCATTTATATTAGTACGTAAAATGCCATTTTCTTTCTTATTTATTTTTAAGAGTGTAGCCTCATCAAGAATCAGTTTACTATTTCTACTAATTTTAAAAGGTTTTTGATTATTTTTATTTACAATAAAAAAGTCCCCAATTAAACCTTCCTGAGTCAACTTTGCTTTTTGTTGACTGACATTTCTTTCGAATTTTTTAAAAAACTCATCTTTATTATTTGAGTGGATAAACATTAAATTTTGGGC
>JARBUP010000331.1 GCA_029239575.1 Bacillota bacterium | reverse complement strand
AAATCGATGTTGTCATATACGCTGTACCAGTTTAAAAGTCTTGGCTCTTGAAAAACATATGAATAAACAGCATCTTCAATTCCTGTTATATTACCTTCATCAAATAACTCAAGTTTAGCTAAAATGTTTGCTATAGTAGTTTTTCCAATGCCGGATGGTCCAAATAAACAAGTTATTTCATTTTCTTCAAAGCATAAATTAAAGTTTTTTAATACAGTTAAATTATTATACCTTTTAGTTATATTATTTAAACTTATCATATTATGCCTCCAACTTAAAAATTAATTTAAGAATTTTTTCAAATAAAAAACTTAAAAATATTATTATGATTGTCCAAGCAAATAAATCTGGTATTTCAAGATAAACTTTTGAATCATAAAGATATCTTCCAATTGAATATTGAGGTAAGCTTAAAACTTCAGCAGCAGAGGTTACTTTCCACCCGATACCAAGAGCTGAAATAAAAGAAGCTTTTATATAGGGGAGAGCTGAATAAAAATAAACTGACTTTACAACTCGTGTTTTTTTGATATTATAAACTTTACACATTTGTAAAAGTTTATAATCTGTGTTTTTTATTCCTTCAACTATATTTGTCCAAATAATTGGAAAACACATTAAAAATGCCACAAAAATAGGTACATTACTGTCTTTAAACCACATAAGCGCAATAATGATTATAGACATTACAGGTACAGTTCTCATTATGGTAATGAGAGGATTAAAAATTTCATACATTAATTTATGGATACCACAAAAATATCCAAATATTATTCCAAAAAAGCAAGATAGTAAAAATCCTGATAATGTTCTGTAAGTACTATAAAATATAGTTAAATAAGTTTCTTTAACAAGCATTAAATTAATTAGTGATTTAAATGTTGAATAAGGTGAAGGGAGATAAATCTCCTGATTTATAATCAGTGAAAATATCTCCCATATTAATATCCAAAATAATGCTATATATATTTTTTTGTGTTTATTTTTATTTAGAAGTATAAAATTCTTCATTTAGTAATCTTCCTCTGCTTTTTCGACTTTAATGACTAAGCTATTTTTGAGATCTTTAATTTCTTCCTATCTTATTGGAATATACAATACTACGCATTTATTTTGACATTTGTTATTTTATAATAAGATATACTTTTTTAGTACCACTTGTATTTTATATAATTTTCCACTATAAGTAAATACATAATTTTTATAAGTATATTGCTGTTTAACTAATTAATTATTTTAAAATATGCAATAAAAGCAGTGCGCATTTCTTTTATGCCACGATTAAGTTAAACCTTTATATTCTTAAATATATACTAACAATACATCATGGTACTAAAATACTGTGATGTATTGTTTTATATTTTATAGTTTTGGCACAATATTTGCTTGATATAAGTTAACTACTAATAATGTAGTATTATGATAGGCAAATAGGAGGAAAAAATGAAAAATGTAGTAATAGTCGCAGGATGCAGAACTCCAATAGGAGCTATTGGAGGGCAGTTTAAGTCAATTACATCATTAGACTTATCTATCCCAGTGATGCAGAATCTAGTAAAAAGGGCAGGTATTGATCCTGCAATTATTGATGATGTAATTTGGGGATGTAATTATCAGAAAACATATATGGAAAACAATTTAGCTAGGGTTGCATTAGTAAAGGCTGGACTTCCAACATCGGTTCCTGGAATAACAATTCATAGAAATTGTACATCATCAATGTCTTCAATACAGATGGGATTTTATCAGATAAGAGCTGGTGAAGCAGAGTGTATCATGGCTGGTGGAGCAGACAGCATGAGCACAGCTCCACATATGGTATTTAATGCAAGATATGGTCAGAAATTTGGACACTTGGAAATGAGAGATTCAATGTGGGACTCTCTTACTAATTTAGGAATCGGACCGACTATGGGAATAACAGCTGAAAATGTCGCAGAAATGTATGGTATAACAAGAAAAATGCAAGACGAGTATGCATTGCTTTCGCAGAAAAGAGCAGTAGCTGCTATTGATGAAGGAAAGTTTAAAGACGAGATAATTCCAATTACCATTTCAAGTAGAAAAGGAGATGTTGTTATAGAGACAGATGAATATCCAAAGAGAAACACAACGATTGAAGTATTAGAGAGATTAAAGGCTACTTTTAAGGAAAATGGCACAGTAACTGCAGGGAACGCTTCTGGCATGAATGACGCAGCTTCAGGTGTAATACTAATGGATGAGGATAAAGCAAGAGAGCTTGGAGTGCCAATTGTTGCAAGAATTGTTTCAGTAGCAACAACTGGTGTTGAGCCGGAGGTCATGGGAGTCGGTCCCATTAGTTCATCAAACAAAGCGCTTAGCAAAGCTGGACTTAAGATTGAAGACATCGATCTGTTTGAAATAAATGAAGCCTTTGCAGCACAGTGCTTAGCTTGTGAAACTGAGCTTGGCATCGACAGAGAGAAGATGAACGTAAATGGTGGAGGAATTTCACTTGGACATCCAGTTGGTGCGACGGGTTCGAGAATCGTAATTACGTTGATGAATGAGCTTAAGAAGAGAAATCAGAGATACGGTTTGGCAGCACTTTGTGCAGGTGGAGGTATGGGAACCACAGTAATAATAGAAATAGTATAAGGCTAAAGAAACTCAAGTTATTTCGGGCTTGTGATAAAGGAGAATAAATGATAAATTTTGAATTTGACTTGCCTACAAAAATTATTTTTGGTAAAGATTCACAACTCAAGGTGGCAGATCTATTTGAAACATATGGAAAAAAGGTATTAATACATTATGGAAGTGATAGAATAAAGAAAAATGGTTTATTTTCACAAGTAGCTGGGCTTTTAAAGGAAAAGGGAATAGCATATGTGGAACTTGGCGGAGTAAAATCAAACCCATCTGTGAAACTGTCAGAAAAAGGGGCAGAACTATGTAAAAAAGAAAAAATTGACATGATTTTAGCTATTGGGGGAGGTAGTGTCATTGATTCGGCTAAGGCAATAGCAATAGGTGCGTGTACAGAAGCTGATATTTGGTCAGCTTATTTGGGAGAAATAGAGGTAAAAAAAGCACTGCCCATAGGTGTAATTTTAACAATTTCTGCATCAGCAAGTGAGGCGAATGCCATGTCTGTAATATCAAACTATGAAACACATGATAAAAGAGCT
>JARBUP010000045.1 GCA_029239575.1 Bacillota bacterium | reverse complement strand
CTTAAAAACAATTCTAAAATTGCTGAAAGTAAAAAACTAATGGCATTAATTATTACTATTGCTTTTATTTCAACAAAGCTATATAATAAACCGGCTACTATGGGTCCAAGTAAGTTAACTATAGCTCCTACCTGTTGAATTATTCCATTAGCTGAAGCTAATTTTTCTTTTTCAACAATTTGTGGAATACTTGCAGTAACTGAAGGACTATATAAAGTATAAATAATAGATAGGAAAAACATAACTGTTCCTACTATTATAGTATTATCATTTCCACTAATCAAAATCACTGAATATATAAACATTAATATAAAACTAAAAAAATCAAGATAAACCATGATTTTCTTTCTATTTACTGTATCTGCTAACAACCCTGCAATTGGTGCAAATAAAATATAGGGAATAGTTGAAATTGCTAATATTGTTGAAAAAATTGCAGCACTGCCTGTTAAATCTAAAATGTATAAGGACATACAAAATCTTTGAATTGCATTTCCAAGCAAAGATATAATTTGTCCACTAACCACTATAATAAAATTTTTATTTTTCATGTAATCCCCTAACAAGTTCGTAATCAATACAAATAGGGTAATTTTTATTTTCGCTCAATTGCAACTTGCCTTCTATTCCGTAAATTTCTTTTAAATTTTCTTTTGTTATTGCATTTAATGGAGTACCCTGACAAATAACTTTACCTTTTTTAAGTCCTATAATATTATTAGCAAACCTACAAGCATTGTTTAATTCATGCAATACCATAATAATAGTAATATTTTTTTCTTTATTTAATTTTTCTAATACTTGTAAAACTTCAAGCTGATAAGACATATCCAAATATGTGGTTGGTTCATCTAACATAATTATGTCCGTTTCCTGAGCAAGTGTCATGGCAATCCATGCTCTTTGCCTTTGTCCTCCAGATAAATTTTCTATTTCTTTATTTGCAAAATCTTTAAGTCCTGTTTCCTCTAATGCCCAATCAATAATATTTTTATCATGGGAATTAAGACCACCTATGAGCTTTTGATGAGGAAATCTACCAAAAGAAACTAATTCTCTTACAGTAATTCCACTAGGGCAAATTGGTCCTTGTGGCAAAAACGCAACCTCTGTTGCTATTTGTTTTTCCTTTTGCAATTTTATATTTTTTTCATTTATAAAAATATCTCCGGCATTTGGCTTTATTACTCTTGCTATAGTTTTTAGCAAAGTTGATTTTCCGCAACCATTTGCCCCTATAATTATACTTATCTCTCCTTTTGGAATTGAAAGATTCATGTTTTCTATTATAGAAATATCTTCATAAGCTACTGATAAATTTTTTACACTAATAGCTTCCATTTATTACTCCTTCATAATTAAATAAATAAAATACGGAACTCCAAATATTGAAATTGTTATTCCTACTGGTATCTCAATTGGAGAAAATAAGTTTCTTGAAACTGCATCTGCAAGTAAAGTTATTACAGTACTTACAACCGCAGATATGGGTAGAAAATTTTTATGATATGGCCCAACTAACTTTCTTGCTATATGAGGAGATATTAAACCAATAAATCCCACATTTCCAGCAAAGGCTGTAGCACCACCGGATAAAATAACTGAATAAAGTAAAAATTTCTTTCTTTCCTTATTTAAATTTAAACCAAGAGAAATTGCATGTTCATCGGATAAATTTAACACATCCAGTTTTTTGTAGTTCAACAATACAATCATAAACATTATTGCAACTAATGGAATTATAATAATTGCATAATTCCAACCTGCTCCCCAAAGGCTTCCAGAAGTCCAAATTAATACTCTGTTATAATCACCAACTCCGCCTCTAAAAGTAAAGAATGTTATAAATGCATTAAGACCTGCGTTAATTCCAAGACCTATTAGCAATAATCTTTTTGGTTTAACTTTATCTCTGCTTGATAAAAAATAAAGTATAAAAGCTGTAATGCCTGCACCTAAAATAGCCATAAATGGAAGTGTATAAATAGACAAGGGACCAAGTACACTATAATAATTTGCAGTTTTTAATGAAACAAATATTACCGCTGCCACTGCAGCACCAGCATTTATGCCAATGATTCCTGAATCTGCAAGATCATTTTTTGTTATGGTCTGTAAAATAGCTCCTGCTGTAGATAAGGCAACACCAACAGAAATTCCTACAAGCATCCTTGGCAGTCTAAGATTTATAACTGCAGCATTTTGAAGTTTAGTTCCCCGTCCTAATAAAGTTTTCATAATATCTAAAGGAGAAATTTTGTAAGTTCCCCAACATAAATACATTATTACAATTAAAATTAGTAAAATAAATAATACTAAACTAATTATTTTATTTCTTTTTATTTTCATATTAACCTCGCTCCCTTCTCGCTATAACTATAAAGAATGGAACACCTATTAAGGCAGTAAATATACCAATTGGAGTTTCATAAGGATCATAAACCATTCTTGCAGCAATATCCGAATAGGTTAAAAGCACTGCTCCTAATAAAAAAGAAAAAGGTATGTTTTTTCTATAATCTTCTCCAAATAATTTTCTTACTATTTGGGGAACTATAAGCCCAACAAAACCTATATTTTTGCCAACAGCAACTGCAGCTGCACACATTGGTATCATTACAAGAAAAGTTATTAATCTTATTTTCTCTGGTTTTTCTCCAAGGCTAATTGCCACATCATCGCCTAAGCTCAGGATATTTATTTTCTTGGATAATAAAATTGCTATTGCAAAACCTATGATTCCAACTATTGCCACTAAATAAAAATCAGACCATGTTGCATTTCTAAATCCACCAGCAACCCAAAAGGCAATAAATTGTGATTGATTTGATAAGAGGCCTACTATTGTTGTTAATGAAATAAAGAAAGTACTCATGGCAGTACCTGCCATAAGTATTTTCGTAATTGACCTGTTATTTGAATTTCTTGATGTAAATCCAATAACTATAATTCCGCTTAAAACCGCTCCAATTAATGAAGCTATCATAACATTTAAAGTATTTATGGTAACTTTAGCTGCATAAAATATTGCTACAACTAAAGTAGCTCCTTGACTTACACCAATTAAAGAAGGTTCTGCAATTGGATTTCTTGTAACTCCCTGAATCATAGCTCCAGTTATACCTAATATTCCACCTGTTATTAACACAGTAAAAACTCTGGGAATACGAACATCTCTAATAAGCATATGTTCTAAAGTTTCACTATAATTAAATATGCTGTTTAAAATTTCTGATATTCCGATTCGGGTCGCTCCTATACTTGTAGATAGAAATACACCGATTATCAGAACAAAAATACTACAAACTATAAAAGTTATTGTATTTTTATTTTTTCGTTCCATTTAACATCTCCATAATTTCATCTAATAAAAGTAATCTACCTATTGAACTATATCCTTGCACAAAATAAGGTGAAGATTGTAGATTAATTACTTTACCCTCTTTAACTTGAGGTAAACTATTCCATATTGCATTTTCTTCAAGTACTCTTAAATCTTCATCTGTTGCAATTGCAAATATATAATCTGATTTTATAGAAGCTAATCCTTCATAAGTTACAACTGGTAAACTTATATCACTTTGTTCAGGCATACCTTCTGGTTTACTTAGCCCCATATCATCATATAAAACACTTCCAAATCCAGCTCCATCAAATACGAAAAATTGACCGCCACTTGCTAAGAAAGCTAAATAAGTTGTTTCTTCACCATAATTTTCTTTTATTTTTTTTCCAACTTCTTTTGATTTTTTCTCGTAGTTTTCTAACCAAGTATTTGCAGCTTCTTCTTTATTAAATACTTTAGCAAAAGCCTTAACGTCATCTTTCCAATTCAATGCTTCTAACTTAACCATAACTGTAGGAGCTATTTCACTTAATTGATCATACATTTTTTCTTGAACTGTGGAAATAACAATTAAATCTGGGTTCAAATTCATTATAGCTTCAATATCCATTGTATCTTGCATACTATATCCTAATATTGTTGCGCCTTTTAATGTATCCTCTAAATATGATGGAAATTTTGTATAATCATATGCATCACTATTAGCAGTTCCTATTACTTTATATCCTAATATGGATAAAATATCACTATTACCACTTAAATCAACTATTCTTTCAGGGCTTTCAGGAATTTCAACCTCTCCCCTAACATCTGTCACTGTAACAGTTTTGCTTTTTTCTTTCTCAGCTGAATCAGTTGAACAACCAACTAATAGCATTGTAGCTAAGCAAACCGTTGTAATTATTTTTAATATTCCTCTTTTTTTCATTATCTTGCTTCCTTTCAAAATGAATTTCTATATTATTTACTTGACCTAATTGTAAATGATTATCATTATCATTACAATAGCTACACCTAATTTAATTATTTTTACATCTTAATTGATTATTTACTTGAACAATTTTAAATTTTTTAATATAATTTAATTACTTTTAGGAGGATATTATGATTGTAAAATCAAGTGAAGAATTTAAATCCATAGTTTTAAAAAAATTAGACTTTCGAAAATATACTTATAACAACTACAACTTATATACAAATAAGAAAAAGCCTGAGTTTGGGTATCTAATAAGCTACTCAAGGGAAAATTATTATAATTTAGGAATTGCAGACTACACAATACCTGAGGATTTTTCAATATCATTTGATAATCCTGAACATTTAATGCGTTTTGGTATTGTATATAAAGGAATTACAAAATTTAAAATTGAAAATACTGATATATCATCATTTACTCCATCATCTTTCTTTGTAATTGAAAAAAGTATTAAAGGCGAACAACACTGGAAAAAGGGTCAGCATTTTCATGGAACTGAAATAACAATATATGAAAAATATTTTAATGAAATTATAAAACCTAATTTTTCTAATATAATAGATTTTGACTTTTTTATTAAAAATTATACCTATGTTTATTTGCCTTTAGAAATTGTAAATATAATTGGTCAGCTGCAAAGCCTCGCCAATAAAAATTTATTGAATAATCTTTATTTAGAAAGTAAAATTTTAGAATGCATAGCTATTATAATAAATGAAGTTACTAAGTCACCAGACAATGCTTTCTCAAATCAAATAGATTATGGAAACATCACTATTGGCAATAATAGAATATTAAAACTAACTTCCTCCGATATATCTGCAATTCAAAAAGCACATGATATTTTGACAACAAATTACTTTGATCCACCTACTATAGAAGCTTTAAGCAAAATGGTATTTTTAAATGAACAAAAGCTAAAGGCAGGATTTTCAAAACATTACCATATATCTATTGGAAAATATACAAATCAAATCAGAATGAATGTTGCTGCAAATCTATTGTCTACAACAGATTTAAGTATTGATGATATAGCTAAAAAAGTTGGCTATAACTATTCTGCAAATTTTTCTAAAATGTTTAAAAATGTTTATGGAAAAACTCCAGTAAAATTCAGAAAAACAAAATAAGAATATAAAAAAGTTCCCAAAGAGCTAAAATACTCTTGGGAACTTTTGATTTTCATTTATATTTAAATATTATTTTGGTATTACTATTTTTTCTCCAGCTCTACGTCTTTGTGCAAATTCAGCAGTTGCTGTAAACAATACATCTGTAGAAGAGTTCAAAGCAGTTTCGCATGAATCTTGAATAACACCGATGATAAAACCTACACCTACAACCTTGATTGCAATGTCATTTGGTATACCGAAAAGACTACATGCCAACGGTATAAGTAATAGAGATCCTCCAGCAACACCAGAAGCACCAGCCGCACTTACTGCTGAAAGTACCATAAGGATAATAGCAGTAGGTATATCAACAGGAATATTAAGTGCTTTTACAGCTGCAAGTGTCATTACAGAAATTGTAACTGCCGCACCTGCCATGTTAGCAGTTGCACCCAAAGGAATTGAAACTGAATAAGTATCTTTATCAAGTCCAAGACGTTCACAAAGATCCATATTAACTGGGATATTCGCAGCTGAACTTCTTGTAAAAAACGCAGTAAGTCCACTGTCCTTGAGGCACTTTAATACTAATGGATATGGATTTTGACGAATGTTCACGAAAACTATAATAGGATTAACTACAAAAGCAACAAATAACATACATCCAACAAGTAATAAAACCAATTGTCCATATTCATATAGCGCCTCGATTCCACCTGTATAAATGGCATCAAATACAAGACCCATTATTCCAAGAGGAGCAAAACCGATTACTAAATGAACCATTTTTGATAATGCATCTGAAAAATCAGAAATCATTTTTTTAGTTGAATCCGCAACATCTCTCAACATGATTCCAAGGATAATAGCCCAAGCTAATATTCCGATGTAATTAGCATTAAAAAGCGCTCTTACAGGGTTATCAACAAGATTAAGTAGCAATGATTTAATTACCTCTACAATTCCGCTTGGTGGTGTAACGCCTTCTGCACCGGTAGCAGCCAATGTAAGACTAACAGGAAAAATAAAGCTTGCTAAAACTGCTACAGATCCTGCTGCTAGAGTACCAATTGCATACAACATAACTACAGCACCCATATTTGTTTTATGTCCGCTCTTATGTTGGGAAAGTGCCGCCATTACAAGGAAAAACACCAATATTGGCGCAATACCCTTCAATGCACCAACGAATAAAGAACCAAATATAACAACACCTTTTGCTGTCTCAGGAATTGTTAGAGCAAGAATAATGCCCACTATTAGACCAAATATAATTCTCTTAATTAAACTTTGTCTTTTCCAAAAATCAATCATAATTAAATTCTCCTTTAATAAAACAAATTTTTAGTGCTTAATGATTATACATAAGCTGAATTTTTATGTCAATAATAAAATTATTGCTTTTATTAATTATTTTGGTAATTTATTTATTTATTATTACAATATTTTATTTATTTATTATTGCAATTTGTTTATTTATTATTACAATATTTTATTTATTATTGCAATAAATTATTTATTATTACAATATTTTATTTATTGTTACAAATAATATACCCTCAAATAAATTGTTTAATCAACGCAATTAAAAAAACCTCAAATTTTTCATCTGAGGGAGATTATAATAATTAAAATAACTTTAATTAAATCTACTTATTATAATGATTTTGGTTTATAACAATTTAAGACCATTATTTACATTAATTACCATTTTAAATTCAAAATAATATGTTATAATATCTTTACAAACGAACACATGTTCGATTAGCGAAGGTGTTATTATGTCTAATATTATTATGCACATAGATGTAAACTCAGCATTCCTAAGCTGGACAGCAGCTTATGAGAAACAAATTGGTATAGAAAGAGACATCAGGCAAGTGCCTGCTGTAATTGGTGGAAATGAAGAAAATAGACATGGAATAGTTCTTGCTAAATCAATGCCTGCTAAAAAGTTCAATATACAAACAGGGGAATCTTTAATGGAAGCAAGACAAAAATGTCCTAACTTGCTTGTTATTCCTCCAAATTACCGACTTTATGTCAGAGCAAGCAAAGCTCTGAGAGAATATTTGAACACATTCACTCCGGATGTAGAAGCTTTTAGTATAGATGAATGTTTCATAAAATTCACAGATTTAAATAAAAGTCAATCATTAAAATTAGCACATAAAATTAAAGAGAACGTACACGAATATTTTGGTTACACCGTAAATATTGGGATTTCAACTAATAAGCTTCTTGCCAAAATGGCTGGAGATTTTGAGAAGCCGGACAAATGTCATACATGTTTTCCAGAAGAAATAAAAGATAAAATGTGGCCTTTACCTGTTGAAGATTTATTTATGGTTGGACGCCGAACAAAATCAAAACTAAATAAACTTGGAATATATACAATTAGAGATTTGGCAAATGCTGATCATAAATTAATATCAGCATTACTGAAATCTCACGGAAGACTTATATATGCTTATGCAAACGGGCTTGATGCATCCACATTTAAATCACCATCTCCAATAAAAAGTGTAGGAAATAGCAGCACGCTAAAATTTGATGTAGAAGATTATGAAACTGCACATGCCATAATTTTGAGCCTTGTAGAAATGACATCATGGAGATTAAGGGAGGCTAAAATGATGTGTAAAGTTGTAAGCATAAGTATAAAGGATAAAGATTTCGGATATATTTCAAGGCAATATAAACTGCCATATTTTACTGATTGTACTAAGGACATTTATATAAACATATGTAGAATTTTTGATAAGCATTGGGATAAAAGGCCTATTCGCCAGTTGGGCGTTTCAGTCTCAGATTTAGAGGAAGCAAAATTTCAGCAAATGAGTATATTTAAAGATCGCAACACTTTGAACAATGAAAAACTCGATAAAGTTATTGACAGTATCAGAGAAAAATATGGAGATACTGCCATAGTCAGAGGAGTGTTTGCTAATTCTGAATTAAGCCCATTGCTGGGAGGTTATCCTGATGATGAATATATTGGAATGAGCAGTATTTTATAGGAGGATGCTTATGAAAATTTTGAATACGCCCATAAAAATGATGGCTGTATTTAATTCTAATGGTAATATTCAGCCAATAAAGTTTAGGTTGGAAGATAAAGTAGTTACCGTTGAAAAAGTATTAAAAGTTTATGAAGAAAAAATTGTTGGCAATAAAAGGCTTGTATTTGTTTGCATGCACAATGAAAAAGACATATATGAACTAAAATTTGAGATAGACTCAAAAATATGGTATTTATTTAAGAAATAAGAACCCCACCCGTTAAAGCAATCGAAGATTGCTAACGGGTCCCGGGAACCTTGTTACTTTCGTAATAAACAAACAGTACCTCACCCAACACGAAATCAAAAATACACTCCAAACTTTAGAATTATCTAATAATTTGGAGTGTATTAAACATTATATTAGCCTATTTTTTAAATTACTAATTATTTAATTCTCTTCTGTTATAATTGATCAGACATCCAGCTTTCACGATATCTTTCTCATCTTCTGTCATAGCTGTAATATAAAGTGACAATTCTTCAACCTGTTCTTTTATTACATATGCTTTAATATCTTTCATATCACCATCTAATGCTGCTCTTATATTCGGTATAAAAATGTAATCACCAACTTCAAATTTCGGCTCTGCTTCCATTTGGAAAGGAAGCATTCCCCAGTTCATAACATTTGAACGATATCTCTTAGTTGCATACTCTCTGCAGATGTTTGCTAGTCCGCCTATTACTCTCTGACAGCTTGCTGCCTGTTCTCTGGCTGAACCATCACCGGGTTTCACACAATAAATTACACTTCCAACTTCAATTTCTTCCTTGGAAATTCCTGGACTAATTTTAGCTATTTTTTCATAAACTTCTTTAAGCTCAGGTTCTATTTCTTCAATAGATTTTCCTGCTACTCTTGCTTTTTCTATTAAATCTACTTCTTTTGTTCTTCCAACATATGCAGGATCTCTTCTATTTAGTGTAAATTCTGCCAGTCCCAGCGGATTGGATCTAAAAGATGAAGTTTCGCCAGATGGTATCAACTCATCCGTAGTTGTAACATCATCCATAATCCTTGAACATACTTTCAGTAAAATATGATCTGTCAACGCACTCATTTTCGGCCAGTCTTTAATATTAGGTCCATAAATTAATTCTGCACCTTCTTCTGGTTTATTAAATCCTTGGTATACTCTTGACTTATAAGGTGATGAATCATAATTATATTCTTCAACTATATAATCGTCTGCATATTTTGTTGCAGATGTTAGTATTCCTCCATTTGCTGCTGTAGCCGCTATAGAGCGAGCATCCATTAACGCAACTGCTGACATTTGACTTTCTCCAGGTTTAGAACCTTCTCTGTTTGTGAAGTTTCTTGTAGTGTGCCTAATACTAAATGCATTGTTGGCAGGAGTGTCTCCGGCACCAAAGCAAGGACCGCAAAATGCCGTCTTAATAGTTGCGCCTGTTGACATTAATTCAGCAATTGCACCTTTTTTAACTAAATCTAAAAATACAGGTTGTGATGAAGGATATACTGACAACGAAAAATCACCGCTTCCACAGCTTGCATTTTTTAGGATATGTGCAGCTTCCATTACATTAGTATAGTTTCCTCCTGCACATCCTGCAATTATTCCCTGCTGAACCTGAAATTTTCCGTTTCGAATTTTATTTGTCAAATTAAAATTTATATTTGGATTATCGTTCAATTTTGAAGCTTCTATTTCTACGCCTCTTAAAATATCGCCTAAATTATCATTTAATTCATCAATTTCAAATGTATTGCTTGGATGGAACGGAAGTGCTATCATAGGTTTAACAGCACTAAGGTCAACATATACCATACCGTCATAATAAGCGATATCTGAAGGATTTAATTCTTTGTATTCATCTATTCTTCCATGCTTTGCTAAAAATTCTTTAGTATCTTTATCCGTTCTCCATATTGAAGATAGGCATGTTGTTTCTGTAGTCATTACATCAATGCCATTTCTATAATCGGTTGTCATAGAGCTGACTCCTGGACCAACAAATTCCATTACTTTATTTTTTACATATCCATTTTTAAACACTTTTCCTATGATGGACAATGCAATATCTTGCGGTCCTACTCCAGGGTTTGGTTTTCCAGTTAAATAAACTCCAATTATTCCTGGATAAGCTATGTCATAAGTGTTTGAGAGCAATTGTTTTACAAGTTCTCCTCCACCTTCACCCATTGCCATTGTTCCTAAAGCACCATAACGTGTATGGCTGTCAGAACCAAGTATCATTTTTCCGCAGCCTGCCATTGTTTCACGCATATATTGATGAATAACTGCAATATGCGGAGGAACAAAAATACCGCCATATTTTTTAGCAGCAGAAAGTCCAAATACATGATCATCACTATTTATGGTTCCTCCAACTGCACATAATGAATTATGGCAATTAGTCAACACATAGGGAATAGGAAATTTTGTCATGCCCGACGCTTTAGCAGTCTGTACAATACCTACAAATGTAATATCATGGGATGTCATAGCATCAAATTTTATCTTTAAATTTTCCATATTACCGGATGTATTATGTTTTTCTAAAATTGAATAAGCCATTGTACCTTTTATAGCTTCTTCCTTTTTAATACTTTTTCCTGTTAATGATTCTAACTGTGCAATGTCTTTTTCTTCTATAATTTCTGTACCATGAAGCAGATAAACTCCGCTTTCATATAATTTTACCATTTTGTTTCTCCCATAGCTAAGTAATTTAAATTTTCTGATTTATCCTCTATCCAACCTTTTATGATTTTTCTTCAACATCCTAATGTTACATAGTCTTGAATATAGCGGATAAAATCCTTAAGAGCTTTTGAGCTACTCTGCTTCTCTTTATAACAAAACCAAGTATTCCGCATAACCGGGGTTCCGTCCATATAGTATATAGGTGTTTTGATAAGCCCATAGCTGTCATCAACATATTCTGATAAAAAACAACAGACATATCCCAATCCCTTAGATACTAATTGCCATGCAACATCCACATACCCAACACTCATGCCGGCAACAGTAGGCTCATGAAAAGTCTGCTGCCACCAGTTGTCTAAAATTTCTTTAGAACGATCATTTGTTTTGTAATCTAACCTTGTCATGTTTGGAAGCATTTCTATCTGCACTTCTTCCTTAGTGAGTATATGTGCCTGGCTGACAGCTACTTTTTCCTGATTTACCGGTCCATCATAATCGCCGCGCACAAACGCCACATCAACTTCGCCATCGCATACCTTGCGAAACAACAAGTTACTTTGTTCATTTTGAACTTCAAAGCGCACATTGGGATGTTTTTTTGAATACTCAAACAACAGATCAGTCAACACATATTTGCTATATGTGTAAGAAGCTCCTATAACAATAATTTCCTTTTCTGATTCCTGTAATTCTCGCAGTTCTTTACGAATCTGATGCATAAATGAGAAATATTGAATAGCTTTCTTAGCTAATATCTCGCCTTCTTTTGTAAATTCTACTCCTTTTGTAGTACGAGTAACAATCTTTATCTGAAATTCTTCTTCTATTCCCTGCAACCGCTTTGTCAATGATGGCTGAGTAATATAAAGTCGATTTGCAACTTTCGTAATGTTAGGCGTTTTATATAATTCATCTAAAATCTTCCAATCAGAATCTTTCATAAAAACCTCCGGAAAATGTATCTGTCTGTTAATATTAACAAATCCAGATGATTTTTACAAGTTCTTATGAATCAAAAGCCTATACCAAATACCAATATATGCTATAGGTATATTTTATTTTGATGCTAATCATTGCTTAAATGATTTATTTGTGTCCTAATTTTTGAATTGTTTCGATTAAATAATCAGTAAACTCTGCTGCGCTTGATCCGTCTGTAAATGTAGTAAGAACAACTTTTCTTTCTTTTTCAACGCATATATCAAGAGCTTCTTCCAATAAATCATTGCAATTTTTATATCCGATGTGCTGAAGCATTTGTCCTGCTGCACGTATCAAGCTACTTGGATCAGCATACTCTCCGCGTCCACTGTTCATAAGATATGGCGCAGTACCGTGTATTGCTTCAAATAAAGCATATTTATCGCCAATATTAGAAGAGGATGCTGTTCCAAGGCCTCCCTGATATTCTGCTGCAATATCAGTAACAATATCTCCGTAAAGGTTAGGCAACACTATCACTTCCATACCTTTTGTGAATTCAGGATCCATTAACTTTGCGCACAGTGCATCCACAAGTTTTTCCTGTACTTCAATTTCAGGATACTCTTTGCCAATTCTTTTTACAGCTTCTTGAAAATTGCCGTCAGTTAATTTTACTATATTTGATTTAGTAACTACTGTAACATTCTTTTTGCCGCCTTTTCTGGCAAATTCAAATGCTGCTCTTGCAATTCGCTCGCTGCCCTGTTTAGTCTGCACCTTAAAATCCACAGCCAAGTCATCACTTACCTGAATCCCTTTATTTCCCCAAATATACTCTCCTTCAATGTTTTCACGGAAAAATGTCCAGTCTATATTTTTTTCTTTAATTTTAGTAGGTCTAACTGCAGCATATAATTCAAGCCCTCTTCTTAATAAACTGTTTACGCTGATTAAGTTTGGAAGTCCGTCTCCTGCTCTTGGCGTCATCATAGGACCTTTTAACAAAACATCACATTTTTTTATTTCTTCAAATACATCAGCAGGAAGACTTTCATTTTTCTCTACTCTGTTTTCAATTGTGAGACCTTCAATTTCTTTTAGAACTATTTTGCCACCTGCTATTTCATTATCAATAAGCTCATTTATAACACGAATAGCCTGCTTCATGATTATGGGCCCGATTCCGTCACCAGGCATAATACCTACTGTGATTTTTTCCATCTTTGAAAAATCTGCAATTTCTCCGGAACCTTTCATTTTTTCAATTCGTGCAAACTCGCTCTCTATTAACTTTCCAAATCTTTTCTGTGCATTTTCCAAACAATCCATTTTATTCCCTCGATTTTAATTATTTTGTTCCTGCAGCTGTTTTTTCAAATATGATAACTGACCGCCGCTTAAAATTACTTCAATTTCATTTTCTGACATATCTAATTTAACATAGAAAGATATGTTTTTAGTTTTATCTTTCACTAAAATTCTTTTTGTAGGAATTTGGTCAAGCAAATTTTCAAATTCTAATTCATCACTTAGTTCTAACTTATCATAATCTTCTGGGCTTTCAAAAATCATTGGAATTATTCCGTGATT
>JARBUP010000330.1 GCA_029239575.1 Bacillota bacterium | reverse complement strand
ATTTCAGTCAAATCTTTATTATCATCAATCATAAGTATATTAAGAGTTTTAGAAGATATTTTTTCTTTTGATAAAAGCTTATCTTTTTTTTCGACTATTTTATTTATAAGTGGAAGTCTTATTGTAAATTGAGTACCTTTTCCAATACCTTCACTAAACACTTTAACACTGCCCCCATGAAGTTCAACCATACCTTTAACAATAGCAAGACCTAATCCTAATCCACCATTACTACGTTCCATAGAGTTATCCACTTGCATAAATGGATCAAACAAATAAGGCTGTAGTTCAGGAGCTATTCCAATTCCTGTATCTTTAATTGTTATTACAACTTCATATTTATTCTCATCTCTTTCAACTTTTAGAATAGTAGTATCACCATTTTGCGTAAATTTAACTGCATTATTTAATAAATTATCAAGTGCTTGAGTAATTCGCACATTATCTGCTTCAATATATAAAGGACTTAATGATGATTCTAATTGTAAGACAACTTCCTTTTTATTAAATTGTGACCTGTGATCTATAACAACATTTTGAATCAATTCGTTTATTTCTAAAATTTCTTTATTAAGGTTTATTTTATTGGTTTTAATACGTGTTACATCAAGTAAGTCATCCACTAAACATGATAAATGTTTTAACTGACGTTTCAATGTACCTTTTGCTTTAGTAGCCTGTACACTATTTTCATTTACACTATTTAAAAGAGATAAGCTTAACATTGCAGCAGCTAAAGGATTTCTAATTTCATGCGAAAGCATATTTAAAAACTCATTTTTATTTTCATCAGCCCTACGCAGTTTTTCAATTAATTTTTTAGCATTCTTTTCACTTTGTTGTAATTTATTTAAATCTTCTACACGTTGACTTACATCCCTAATTGAAGTTATAAATCCCTTAAAATTATCATCATTAGTTTTCTTCAACCTACTTATATTCAAATCAATAATTACTTTTTTACCATCTTTACAAAAACAACTTAGCTCTTTAAATTGAAAATCATCTGGTAAATTATCATTATTCTTCAGCAATTTCCTAATTTCTGCTTTTGAGGCCGTATCTATATATGTATTTAGAAAATTATAAATTGATTTTCCAATTATCTCATGTTCATTCCATCCAAATAAATTTATAAATGCACTATTACAATAAGTAATAACAATATTCTCATCAGTTACTACAACAGCATCTTGAACATTGGATAGAATTTCAGCATGAATTGCAATTTTTCTTTCATATTCCTTGTGTTCAGTGATATCCCTAAATAGTTCCCCCACTAATCCTTTATCGTATGGAAAACAAAGTATATCATACCAACGCTTTGTATCTTCACTATAATATTCGTATCGTTCAACTTTATTACTATTCTTGACTTCATTAAGTTTTTCAATTCTGCTAGTTAAATCGCCATTAAAAATATTCTTCGCTTGCTTACCTATCACATCTGCTGCATTAAGTCCAGTATGTATTTCAAAAACATCATTAACTTTTGTAAGTTTGTAATCAGAAACTTTACCAAAATCATCATATGTAAGTTCATTTATTTGAAAAATATCTTCCGTATTCTCAAACAATGTTCTATACAGCTGCTCACTTTCTACCAAAGTATTTTCTGTATGTTTTTTCTTTGTAATATCCTTAAATAAAACCCCAACTTTTCTTTCTGTATAAGGAAAACAAATACAATCAAACCATCGTCTTGTTTCTTCACCATAAATTTCATATCGTTCAGATTTAACACTTTTAATTACCCTATCATACCTTTCAAGCCAATAGTCCTCTACAACAGAATAAATATCTGAAGCTTTTTTACCTTCTAAGCAAGCAGATTTTAGACCAACTTGTTTCTCCCAAGCTTTATTTACTTTTATCCATCTATAATCATAAGCTTTTTCTGAATCATCATACAAAAGCTCAACTATTTCGAATCCATCCTCAGTATTCTCAAACAATGTTTTATATAAATTTTCACTTTCCTTCAAAGCTTCTATTTCTAATTGATTTACGCTATAATTATTTAATATTTTACTACATTTAGTATTTTTTTCTTGTAATTTAAGTTCTAATTCCTCATTACGTTTTCTAAGATGAATAAGCTCATTCATAATTTCTTCTTTTGAATGCTGTATGATACTCATAAACTCCCCCGTATGAAATTCTAATGTGTCATTTGCTTTTATTTACCATTTAATACTATTTTAATATATTTTGTAAACTAATGCAATATTAACAATAATTTATTATAAATTGATATTTTTTACTCTATGAAAACAGAATTATTTTATGTCAACACATAAATTTCCTATTTCCTCTAGTAAATCATTTTTTCCTTCTTGGTGGTAGATAAATAATTTATGTTGTGCTCTAGTCATGGCAACATACAACAATTTTAAATCAATTTCTTCCTTATTATATATATCGTTAATATTTATGATTAGAACTGCATCAAATTCAAGACCTTTTGACAAATATGATGGTACAACAACAATGGAGTTTTCATATTGCTCTTCTTTTCCTTCAAGTAATTCAATATTTAATGCTTTATTTTTCTTTAGTTCGCTATGAATAATTTTACATTCTTCAAGAGTTTTGCCGATCAATGCAATTGATTTATAACCGTTTGAAATTATTTCAAGCAATTTTTTCTCAACTTCATTTAACATTTCCTTTTTTGATTTAAACTTATGTATATAAGGCTTTTCACCATGTCTTACTACTGGCTTAGCCAATACTAATTCTTCATTATTAATTATTTTTATTACTTCATTAGCTAAATCCATAATTTCAATTGTAGTTCTATAGCTTTGTTCAAGTTTTAGATGCAAACTGCTTTCAGCATCAAATATTCTGTTTAGTACTAAATTCCAATTTTTTATGCTTCTATATGAATGTATTCCTTGTGATAAATCACCAAGTATTGTGAAAAAATCTGTATTGAAAATTTTCTTAAGTACAAAAAACTGAAAAAGGCTGAAATCCTGGGCTTCATCTATAACAACATATTTAATATTTACTTTATCATCAAAACCCATAATTCTGTGTTTTATATATAATAAAGGTGCTAAATCTTCAAGTTCAACCATTTTCTTATTAAGAATATCCATTGAATAAACTCTAATGAAAGATGCAAACTCAGTATCTAATTTTCCGTTACTATATTTATTCAAACTATCTTCATTTATAAAAAAGTC
>JARBUP010000329.1 GCA_029239575.1 Bacillota bacterium | reverse complement strand
ATTTCCTCTTTCCTCTTTTATTATAGGTTTTATAATAAATTTAATTAATTTCTTTGTGCTTTAATAACTCACAACTTGGTACCTGGTACCACTCTTGTTCTTTGAACCTTATAAAGATTCAAATACTAGTGAAATATGCGTTACTATATCAGTACCATGGAATTCTGAATCTCTAAATATTCCTTGCTGCTTATTCTTTTATCTCATATTTCTGCAGGGTTAATTTTATCTGAGTTTTCAAAATGTTCGAGAAAAAGTTCTTTCAACGAATCCCCCGCCAAGGATTTTTTAAGAATATTTTCCATCTCAGAGGCTGGCATTGGTTTATAAAAGTAAAATCCCTGAATCTCATCACATAATCCTTGAGATAAAAATTCAAGTTGCATCTGTGTTTCAACTCCTTCTGCAATAAGGCCCATATTCATGTTTTTTGCAAGAACAATGATTGCTTTTGTTATCGATTCGTCTTTGTTGTTTACATTTATCCCATGTACAAAAGGCATTGCAATTTTAATCCTATTTGCTGGAAGATTTTTAAGATAACTTAATGATGAATAATCTGTGCCAAAATCATCTATTGCTATTTGAATCCCCATCTCACTCAATTTGTTTAAAGTTGCTATAACATATTCTTTTTCTTTCATAATAACACTTTCAGTAATTTCAATTTCAATATACTTAGGATCAATTTCTGTTTCTTTTAAAACATCCTCGATTACTGTCAATAAGCTGTGATCTTCAAATTGCTTTACGGAAATATTTATTGCCATACGTATTTTCGGATATCCTGCATCCTGCCACATTTTATTTTGTTTGCATGCTGTTTTTAAAACCCATTCACCTATGTTTATTATCAACCCTGTCTGTTCTGCAATAACAATAAACTTACTTGGGGGTATCATTCCAAGTTCTGGATTTTTCCATCTTAATAAAGCTTCTACTCCTACTATTTCATATGTATAGGTGCTTACCTGAGGCTGATAGTAAAGCTCAAGCTCATTTTTTTCTAAAGCTCTATAAAGCTTGTTTGAAATCTTCAATGTTTCATTGATTGCTTCCTTCATTAAAGGTGTACATAGTACATATTTGTTTTTGCCGGTTTCCTTTGCCTTGTACATTGCTATGTCAGCATTTTTTATGAGGATTTCTCCATTTTCACCGTCAGTTGGATACATTGCAATACCAATGCTTGTGGAAACAAAGCAATCTTGTCCTTCTATTATGAATGGCTCTTTAAAGCTTTTAACAATTTTATCAGCTATTGTTTTAACATCATTAATATTTTCTATGTTTTCAATCAATATTATGAATTCATCTCCGCCAACTCTTGCAACAATATCAGTATTTCTCAAAGTTTTAACCAATCTTTCAGACGCCATTATTAACATTTGATCGCCTGCATGATGTCCCATTGTATCATTTATCATTTTAAAGCCATCAATGTCTAAAAACATTATAGAAATTACTTTTTCAGTTCTTTTAGCAATATGAACGGCATGATTTAGCTGATCAGTGAATAATAGCCTGTTTGGAAGACCCGTTAAATGATCATGATATGCAATATGCTTTATTTTTTCCTCTATTTTTTTTCGCTCCAAAACTTCAGCTTTAAGTGAGATATTAGCTTTAGATAAATCAATGGTTCTTTCCTGAACCTTTTTCTCAAGATTTTCGTTAGTTATTTTTAAATTCTTTTCATTTTCGATTATTTGTTGTTGGCTTTCTTCAAGTTCATCAATCATAATGTTTATTTCTTCTGTAACTGTAGTAATTTCATCATTAGCTGTTTGAGTCTTTAATCTTTTTGAAAAATTCTTTTCTTCACCTATTTTTTTTATTTCTTTGCTTATATCAATGAACCTTACTATGATATTTTTATTTAATAATAAAAGTATTATAAGCGTAGTAACAAAGCTTATTAAAATCAAAAGCACTAAAATTAGTGTTTTAACATTTTTACCAATTACCATTATATCTCTGTTTTTTTCAATTGATAATTCAACAATTGCATTTCCTTCTATATCCTTTAACATCGTATATCCTAATATTTTATCATTAGTAAAAGGTTTTACCAATTCACCATCAGCATCTAATGAATTATACAAATCATGCTTTTCTTTGTTTGATTTATCAATCCTGTCCATTTTCATAGTCAAATTTAATTTATCACCAATACCGTTTATTATTTTATCATTTAAATAATACGCCATAATAAGGTTTCCTCTTATCTCGCCAATCTCATCACTTGGAAGAATCGGATGTGAAGCAATTACCATAGGGCCTTCTGGAAGCATTATTATGCCTTTTACGCTGTAATTAGGATCTGCATTATTAAGTATTTTGCTTTTGTTGATATAATCGATTAACCCCTGAGATATCGGCACCATTTCTTGTTTGTCCGAATTCAAGGCACCTTTATATACATATTTTCCTTCTTTGTCTATGAATACCATTGCATTTAGTTTAAGGTTTATAAAACAATTTTCATTTAAATTTGCTATTGCATAATCCTCACTTTGATTTTCTATAAATTCGTATGTATCATCCCACACAGCCCAGTCATATGCGATTTGCCCCAAAACATCATACTCTGAATTAAAAGTATTCTTTACCCTGTTTAAATGTTCCTTGATATAATTTTTTTCCAAAAGTGAAAATTTGTCTATCATTACAGTATTTAATATTAAATAAATAGTAATAGCCAATACTATGAACATTGCGGATATAACACGGGCAGTTTTTGTTTTTATAGACACAAATTTCTTTTTGCAAGAATTTTCACTCACAACTTATACACCTCATTTTATTATGACTTTTTATTGTTAGCTGTTAATTTATTTTCTTAAGGAGTTTTTCAATCTTTATCTATATAATTTTGAGTTTCTTTGAAAGGTGGTATTCCATTATATTTCTCAACATTTCCTGGGCCTGCATTATATGCTGCAAGCGCTAAATCAATTTTATCATCAAACTTATTTAACATCTGCCTTAAATATTTAGCTCCGCCCATTATATTTTGTTTTGTATCAAACGAATCTGTAACCCCTAAACTTCTTGCGGTACTTGGCATTAATTGCATTATGCCTTGGGCTCCAGCTTTTGATTGTGCACTACTATTAAAATTAGACTCTGTTTCTGCAACAGCTTTTAATAAGTTAACAGGTATGCTATATTTTTCAGATGCGCTTTTAAATATTTCCTCTAAA
>JARBUP010000328.1 GCA_029239575.1 Bacillota bacterium | reverse complement strand
ATGTCAGCTTTCTTCTATGCATTAGGCGGTACATTATATGGTGAAGACGGTTTAGACCCGTTATCCTGTTCATGGAATGATGCAACTGGTATGAAAGTTGGTAAATACTTAATAGATTTATCAAAGAATCCTAAATACATAGAAAATCTTGATGGTGTTGGTGACAGCTTATTCAAAGAAGGTAAATTAGGAGCAATTACTTCTGGTACATGGTCTGCAAGTGATTTCCAGACAGCTTTAGGCGAGAACTATGGAGCTTATAAATTACCTACAATTACTGTAGAGGGTACAGAATATCAGTTAAGTAACTTTGCAGACTTCAGAGCATTTGGTGTTAAATCCAGTACAGCATATCCTGAGGCAGCACAGAAGTTAGCAGCTTGGTTAGGTAATGAACAGTCTCAATTGACTCGCTATGAAGCAATCAAAACAGCACCTACTGTTAAAGCCTTAGCAAGCAATGAAGTTGTTGCGGCAGATTTAGCAGTAACTGCATTATTAAATCAGAGTAACTTCTCTACACCTCAGCCTGCAACACCTCAGCTGAGTGAGTATTGGACACCTGCAATCGCTTTTGGTACTGGTATCGTAAATGCAGATATTACAGAAGCTAATTTACAGGAAAGCTTAGACGCTATGGTAACCGCTGTTACTACCCCGGCAGTACAGTAATACAATGTATTTAATATAAGTTATGATATTAACCAAGTGGAGTGGACAAAGTTCACTCCACTGTAATATTGTTGCAGGAGGCTTTTGCATGAAAAATAAACAGCTGAAAAGTGAAAAAATCAATTGGTATAAGTATGCATTTACGAACGGAGGTATCTTTGTAAAGCTTTCAACTATCTTAATGGGAGCTTCAAATATCCGATACGGACAGTTGGTTAAAGGCATAGGATATTTATGCATGGAGATAATATTTATCTTTTTTATTATTTCTAGCGGGGCTTCTAATTTAGTGAATCTGATTACCTTGGGAACTAAGCAGCAAGAAATGATTTTAAATGAAGATACAGGAATGTTTGATGTGATTAAAGGCGATAACTCGATGCTAATGTTATTAAGTGGAGTTATAACAGTAGCGGCTATTGTGTTTTTCGTTATAGTATGGTTATCGAGTATAAAGTCCGGTATCAATACATTTTATTTGCACAAGAATAAGAAAACGATACCTACATTTATAGATGATGTTAAAAGTTTATCTGATTTTAATATTCAAAGACTATTGCTGTTTATTCCGATGGTTGGGTTAGTCATTTTTACGGTATTGCCGCTTGTTTATATGATTACCATGGCATTTACTAATTATGATGTTAATCATCAACCTCCGGGAAATTTATTTGAATGGATTGGATTAGATAATTTCAGATTATTGTTAATGTCAAAAGATGCACTTGCAAAAACCTTCTGGCCTGTTTTAGGATGGACCATTGTTTGGGCTGTTTTCGCCACATTCACTAATTATTTTGGAGGAATGTTGTTAGCCATTTTGATTAATAAGAAAGAAATTAAGTTTAAAAAAGTATGGAGAACGATATTTGTACTTACCATAGCAATACCTTCTTTTATTGGACTGCTGGTGGTAAGAACAATGTTAAATAAATCAGGAATTATTAATATTGGATTACAAAATATGGGATTTATAACAGAACCCCTACCATTTTTAACAAATGCTACCTGGGCAAGAGCGTCAGTTATTATTGTCAACATGTGGTTGGGAATTCCTTTTACCATGCTGATTACAACAGGCATTTTAATGAATATTCCAGCTGACTTATATGAGAGTGCGAAAATTGATGGTGCTTCTCCGATTAAGGCATTTATGAAAATTACTTTCCCTTACATATTCTTTATCACAACACCTTACTTGATTTCTAACTTTATCAGTAATGTTAATAATTTCAACCCTATTTATTTTATGACCGCAGGCGGTCCAGCAACCATGGATTATTATAAGGGTGCAGGAAAAACTGACTTATTGGTAACCTGGTTATATAAACTGACAAGTGATAGTAAGAATTACAGTTATGCAGCAGCAATTGGTATTGTTATATTCGTAATTTCTGCGGTCATATCTTTAATTGTATATAGAAGGTCTGGAGCATATAAAAATGAGGAGGGCTTCCAAATATGAAAAGAGGTAATGGTATTAAGAAAAAGTATTTATACTTTGTTCCGCTTTTCGGAATTCTTCCGATTGTTTTATTATTCCTTAGATATATTAATATTGAAGAAAGTTCTGAGTATAAAACAGGGTTCCAAATAATATCAGAGGCTATGAATATGATATCTAAGAATGGGATATCCCCATCATATCTTTATATTATGGCAATCCTGATCGTAATACCCATAATGATTATAGTTTCTTCCATGATTGCATTATTGAAACCCGATAAGAAAATCTTGTATTTTACAATCTTGATGTTTGCTTTAGAAGTATTCGGATTAATCGTATGTTTATTTACAGTAAAAGGTTTTATAGATGGAACTGATTATTTTCAAGTTAAGTTCCTTATTAAATATTTATCTATAGGTTTTTGGGCAACGTTTTTAGTTGATCTGATAGGATTAATAATAACTATGAAATCCGTAAAAGTAAGTACGGGCTATATTGTTTTATGTGTTCTGTCGGTAATCTGGCTTTTTCCTATTGTATGGATTATCTTAACCTCATTTCGTGGAGAAGGCGGCTTTTATATTGGTTATTTTATACCAAAAGAGTTTACATTTGCTAATTATATAAAAGTATGGACGGATACTTCGTCATTTGAATTTGCAAAGTGGTATCGCAATACTTTATTCGTTGCTACTTCATCCTGTATATTAACCAGTTTCATAGTTCTGTCAACTGCGTTTATCCTATCCAGAATAAGATTTAGCGGTAGAAGAACGTTGATGAACTTGATGTTAATACTTGGAATGTTTCCGGGATTTATGTCAATGATAGCAGTTTATTACGTAATCAAAGGTTTGGGATTAACTCAATCTTTAGCTGCATTGATCATCGTTTATTCTGCAGGTGCATCCTTGGGATATTATATATCGAAAGGCTTTTTCGATACAATACCCAGATCACTTGATGAAGCTGCATTTATTGATGGAGCAACAAAGTGGCAGGTGTTTACTAGAATAACCATTCCATTATCAAAATCTATCATTATATTTACTGTGTTAACATCATTTATGGGACCATGGGCAGACTA
>JARBUP010000327.1 GCA_029239575.1 Bacillota bacterium | reverse complement strand
ATTCCATCAACATAAAATATCTCTTTTCCCTCATATCCCATAGCCCCTTTAGCTCCTCTTTTTATTACCACTTTAGATATTCCATAGCTATAAAACCTCTTTATAGCCGCCTCTAAATCTCTAGTTTCTAACAAAAGTTCTACTTCTTCATCTCCTACTAAAAGTATATCAACATGAGGTAAAATTGAGTTTATAAATTCCTTTGCTTCTTCTTTTGTCCACATTTTCAACCTTATGTTTGGATCAAAAGATATTAACAATCCATTCTTTTTAGCTAACCTTATAGCTTCTAAAATTATATTTTGATTCTTTTTCAATATTGAAGGAAAAACTCCTGTTATATGCAAAACTTTACTCTTTTTAAAGTATTCTTCGTTTAAATCTTCTGGTTTCATCGTACTTGTAGGAGAATTTTCTCTATAATAAAAAGATCTGCTTGAGCCATCTGATAAAACTTCTCTAAAATAAACAGAAGTCTGATATCCATCTACAAGTTTAACCTCTGAAGTATCTACATTATCAGCTCTTACACTTCTTAATATAAACTTCCCAAAATCATCATTTCCAAGACTGCTTATCCATCCTGATTTTAACCCTAATCTAGCACATCCTATTGCTACATTTAGTTCTGCTCCTCCAACCTTTTTTTCAAAGGTATTTGTAAATATTATTGGTCCTTTTTTCTCAGGACACATTGCAACCATTCCATCACCTATTGTTATAATATCCAAAATGACGTCCTCCGCTTTCTCTTATAATATTAACTAAAGAGTGCCAATAAAATTGACACTCTTTAGTTCACTATATTACTTGTCTATTATTCTTCTATCTTTTTCATAAACATATAACTTAATGCAAAAGATGAAGCCAAAGCAATTATCATTCCTAAAACAGCATATATAAAGTATGGTCCTATATAAGCTGGAATACTGAACACACTTGATAAAATATATCCATATAATCTAACTCCAAAGAAGCTTATAAATGCAGATGATATTGAGCTTCCTATTGTTGCAGCTAAAAATGCTTTTTTGTATTTAGCTAAAACTCCGAATAAAGCAGGCTCAGTAATTCCTAAAAGCCCTGATATACCAGCTGAAACAATAACTGACTTTTCATTATTGTTTCTTATTTTAAAGTAAACCGCTAGAGTTGCTCCAACTATAGATAGGTTGGCCATAAACATCATCGGCATTAACATATCATACCCTTGAGTTGCAAAGTTTTGAAGAGCAATTGGTGTCATAGCATGATGCATACCAGTCATAATTGCTATTGGACGAATTGCTCCAACTACAATACCTGCTAATACTGGCGAAATTGCAAATAATCCTTGAACTATCCAAGCTAAGAAATTACCTAAATGAATACCTATTGGTCCTATTACAGATAAGGCTAAAAATCCTGAAATAAATAATGTTAATGTAGGGGTTACAACAGTTTTTAAAACAGAAGGCATATATTTATCAACATACCTATGAACATAACTCATTACTAAAACAGAGAAAATAATTGGTATAACTGTTCCTGTATAATTGAAAACTGGAATTGGTATTATTCCCATAAAATAAAATGCTGCTATTTCTTTAGCTTTTGCAGCTTCTACCATAGTTGGGAACATTACTGTTGAAGCTATTGCAATTCCTAAATATTGATTAGTTTTAAACATTTTTGCTGCTGAAGCTGCTAAGAAGAATGGTAAAAATGTAAACACTCCACTAGCCATCATATCAATGATTTGAACAGTAGGTGTAGTACCAGAAATTATTTTAAGTGCTACAAGTCCTGCTATAAGACCTTTAATCATACCTGCTCCTGCAATAGCTGGAACAATTGGTCCAAAAACTCCAGATACAGTATTCATAAATGCTGTAACTAAATCTTTTTTCACCTTTGGTTCATTATCAGAATTTTTTTCATTTGCAGACACACCTAGCTTATTAGCTAAAATGTTATAGTACTCATTAACTTTAGTACCAATTACAATTTGAAATTGGTCTTTGTTAAATTGAGCACCTACCACTCCGTCTAACTTTTTAATTTCTTCTAGGTTAACCTTGTTTTTATCCTTAAGGTCAAATCTAAGACGTGTCATACAATGCCATGAATTAATAATATTTTCTTTTCCGCCAACATTAGAAATAATTGCGTTTATAATTTGTTCTTTTTCCATTAAGCATTCTCCTATTCATATTTTTATAATTTCGTTTACAAGATGAATGATAGCACAATTAATTTCAAAAATAAATCAGTCCAAAAAATCATTATTTTTTCTTAAAACCCTTATAATACAAGGCTTAGAAGGTAACTTATATATCAATTGGTATGGTTTATTTTAAATAGCACTGATTTTATCAAACCAAATTGACTTTACCTTCTAAGACATGTTTCAATAGTATTAAAGTAATAATGAAAAGAGGAATTTTAATGACACCAACAATTATTGCAAATGTGGAATGTTTTACTTTAAAACCAGATAGACACAATTTAGTAGTAGTTAAGGTTACTACAGATAAAGGAATAACTGGCTATGGCTGTGCAACTTTTCAACAAAGACCAAAAGTTGTTAAGCTTATGGTAGAAGAATATCTTAGACCTATACTAATTGGAAAAGATGCAAATAACATCGAAGACTTATGGCATATGATGATGGTTAATTCTTATTGGAGAAATGGGCCAGTAACTAACAATGCGGTCTCAGGTGTTGATATGGCATTATGGGATATAAAAGGTAAACTTGCAAACATGCCTTTATATCAACTTTTTGGAGGAAAATCAAGAGATGCTATTCCAGCATATACACATGCTGTAGCTGATAACATTGATGATTTATATAAAGAAGTGGACTCTATATTAGCTGAAGGCTATAAACATATTCGCTGTCAGCTAGGTTTTTATGGTGGTAATCCTACTAATCTCCACTGTCCCGAAAACCCTACTCCTGGTTCTTATTATGACCAAGATGATTATATTGATACAACTTTAAATATGTTTTCTTTATTAAGAGAAAAGTACGGGAATAAGTTCCACATACTTCACGATATTCATGAAAGACTTTTTCCAAATCAAGCTGTTCAATTTGCTAAAGATGTTGAAAAGTTCAAACCATATTTCATAGAGGATATTTTAGCCCCAGACCAAAATGAATGGTTAGAACAAATACGCGCGCAAACATCAACTCCAATTGCTAGTGGTGAATTATTTAATAA
>JARBUP010000326.1 GCA_029239575.1 Bacillota bacterium | reverse complement strand
AACTACATATTTACTAAAGGATAAAATTTATACTGATAAACATAAATGGGCACAAATTACAAAGTTTCTTATGATTTACTTGTGTATTCTAACTGGCATAATGCTTTTATCATCATTTTATAGAATGATGCTTTATGATAATGAATATGGTTTTACAAGATTGAGAATTTTAGTATATTTATTTTTAATATTTGAAGCAATTGGTTTAATAGCTACTTTGGTTTATATTGTAAAACATAATTTTAATATATTAGCTATATATGTATGCGTTGGCCTTACTTACTATTTAACTTTAAACATTATACAAATAGATAACATTATAGCTAAAAGAAATATAGATATGTATTTTGCAGGTCAAACTGAATCAATTGATATGAATTATTTAATGAGTTTATCAATTGACGCAGCCCCTGAAATCATGAGGTTAGTAAGTGATGATGTTGATTTAGCAACTAAATACAATGCTAAAATTTATTTAGATGAAATAAAATCTTCATATAATTTAGAAAAAAAGGACTGGCGAAGCTACAATTTATCAGTTGAAAAAACCTTGAAATTATTAAGAGAATAATTATCTATTTTAAAACAAATTCCGGGCTATGGTAAGTCCGGAATTTGTTTGTATTAATATTATTTATTTTTAAAATAGCAAAGGCATAATTAGCAGCTGATTAAATATATGGGTTAGCATGTGAGCTGAAATTGAATAAGCTAAACCTTCTTTCCAATATAAATATCCAAAAACCAATCCCCCTATCCCATTTAAAACAATTGCTCTTATAACAATTGGAACAGACAGCCCTATAAGCTGTGCTGTTGCTGGAAGATGGCCAATTGCAAACAAAAGAGCTGAAATAATTATTGCTGTTATATACACAAGATTAGGTATATTATCTTTTGTTTTTATAAACAATTTTTTTATTAAAACTACTATTAATGACATTATAAAGAGCCTCAACATAAGTTCTTCAACTATGCCTCCATATAATATACTGGAAGTAAAATATGTTATGGAAAACTTATAGCTTTGGGCTTGGATTGGTAGATATTTTGCAAAAATAAATTTATCAGACCATGATATTATAAATGCTGTTATAAACCCTAAAACTATTGCTAATAGCAAACCCTTTTTACAAAACTTAAAATTTAAGTGAAGGTTGGATTTCCTTGCAAGCTTTAATCCAAAAAAAGATGATATAAATACTAATATTCCTGTTTGCACTGCAGAAATCGGTATTAATGCATTAACTGAACCAAGCTGATCTACTATCGTTTCTTTCATTGTATTATCAAAGGTCGAAATTTGATACAAACATGTAACAAATCCTGCTAATAATCCAATGAAAGTAAATATTAAACTTAATTTTAAATCTTTATTTTTCATAGCAACATCCTTTTTTATAAATATAATCTATTTAATTTTATTCTTATAAATAATATATGAATAAATAATAGGAACTAAAACAATCAAAGCAACCACTGTAAAAAATACAATAGTTTTTAACACATCGGGTAGAATTGTTGAAATCATCATTAATATTCCGCCTATGAACCATATCTTTCCGCCTAACCTGTGAGTTTTAAACCATACATCATCATCTGCAAGTGTCCAACTTGTGCGAATACCTGCATAAAAATTTTGTTTAAACTTAGGCATTGAATTTCCAATAATCGCAAACAGCAAACCAACTGCAAATGGCATTATTATATTGATATTAAAAATTTTCATATTTAAGCTGAATGCAATCGTATAAAGCTCTATTACCAGCATAAGTAATGAAACTAAAAAGAATATCATATAATATTGTTTATTAAATTTATCATAGGCATTTTTTTTGGGATCTACGTTTCGAGCTACTTCTGCAGTTATAATCATAAATAAAATTATAAATGGTTCAAGAAAAATAAATATCCTATTACCGTAGTTATCGACATTTCCCGATACATCAAAATGAATTGGTATTATTTCAGGCAAATAGTTATATGAAATTAGTGCAATTAATAATGTAACTACAAATAAAACCCATAATTTTTTGTTTTCATGTTTTAATATTTTGTTCATATTATTTTTCCTCCTTTAAAGAAGCAAGCCATCCTAATATTTCTTCCACCACTGAAAGATTAAGCTCATAATAAATATATTTCCCCTGTTTATCATCCGTCACTAATCCCGCGTTTTTTAAAATGGATAAATGATGAGATATAGATGCACCAGTCATTTGAAATTTATCCACTATTTCACCAGCAGGCATTTTACCGTTCCTTAATAATTCAATAATCTGACGCCTTGTTGGGTCCGACAGAGCTTTAAAACTTTCTTGAAATCCCATATGTATCACCATCCCTTATTTAGACATTTAGATAAATATCTAAATGTAATATAACTCTATTATTACATTTTGTCAATAGGTAATTAATCTAAAAAATAATCATATTTAAAAAGAGCTATTCATAATTATGTTGAATGAATAGCTCTTATCTATTTTTCTTTATAAATTACAGTTATATATTATGTTAAATATTTACTTCCTTCTCTAACACTTAATTTAGATAAATTATTATTTTGAATAAAATTTTTTACCCATTCTTTATTTGTTTTTGAATATTCCCTTAAAGCCCAACCTAAAATTATGTTGATATTAATAATATATAATGCAATAATAAAACGAGGTGATAATATGTGCGGAAGATATTACATTGACATAGATGAAAAAGAATTTAAAGAAATAATTAATGCTGCTGAAAAAAATATTTACAAAGATTATAAATCAGGCGAAATATTCCCTTCCAACATAGCTCCAATATATATACATGACGAAAAAAATATGAGACCTATTCTTGCAAAATGGGGTTTTCCGAAGTGGGATAAAAAAGGTTTAATTATAAACGCTAAAGCAGAAACTCTTGCTGAAAAACAAATGTTTAAAAAACTCATACTTTCAAACAGGTGCACAATACCTGCTTCAGCTTATTATGAATGGAAAGAAAGCAGTCAAAATAATAAAATAAAAGATAAATATATAATTAAAAAACCTAACTCAAATCTTTATTTTGCTGGATTATACAACATAGTTCCAAAACAAAAATCAGAACAAATGAGTATGTTTGAAACCGATGAAAATGATACAGATATTTTTTATACAATTATTACAAAAGATGCTAATAGCTCAGTTTCCCATATTCACCACCGTATGCCCCTGATATTTGACA
>JARBUP010000325.1 GCA_029239575.1 Bacillota bacterium | reverse complement strand
AATTTTACATAAAATAAAGACGTTGTCTATTTATTATAAACAACGTCAACTAATTTATGTCTACTAAATTATTTTATTTTTTTCACATTAAAATCTAAATAATCGGAAGCTACACAATATAGTGCTATTCCCTCTACTTCACCTTCTATAATATTTTTATGGCCTTCTTCTCCATGAAGATGGCCGTAAATACATGTATTTATTTTATATTCTTTCATTAAAACAAAAAACTCATTAGGTTCTTGTTCACTGGTAAAAGGAGGATAATGCAACATAGCTATTTTATGTTTATTACTTCCCATAGTATTTTGTAAAGACATTTTAAAACGACTTAATTCTCTTAAATATATTTTTTCATTGTTTGTATTTTCTGAATGTTCTTCCATGGAGTCCCAACCTCTTGTACCACATACAATTACATCATCAAATTCATAAAAATTGTTTTTAAGAAATTTAATTGTTTTCATTCCAAGGTTGTCAAGTTTATTTGATGTTGACCACCAATAATCATGATTTCCTTTGCCTATTATTTTTATGCCCGGCAATTCATCTATTTTTTGCAAATCTATTTTTGCATCTTCTAATTTCACTGCCCAAGAAATATCTCCTGGAACAAGAATTAAGTCATTAGTCTTAACAGTACTTTTCCAATAATCCAAGATTTTTTCTTCATGACATATCCAATTATCTCCAAATATGTTCATGGGTTTTTCTTTTTTACTGTCAAAGTGTAAATCTGCTATAGCATATACATTCATATAAATAATCCTTTTTATAATTTGATCATAATTTTAGATAATTGAATTTTACATTTAATTGTTTTGCTAATTCAACTTCTCTTTCTTGACAAGTAAATAAAATTACCTGCCTTCGTTCACTTTCCTTAAAGAGCATTAGTAAAGAGTTTTTTAGTCTACCTGAGTCATACTGAACAAAACTATCGTCAAGAATAATAGGAATATTTTGATTTCCACTTAAAATATTACTTAAACTAATTCTAAGAGATAAATAAAGCTGATCGAGCGTTCCTCCGCTTAAACTTTCAATGTCTATGTTTTTTTTATTATCTTCTCTAACTACTGAAATATTCATGTTTTCGTCTATGTTGACTTCTTTGTAATTCCCACCAGTCAAATAGCTAAAATTTTCACTGATAGATTTTCTTAAGAGAGGCATAAAGTCACCTTTAATAGAATCTGATATACTTATTATTTTTTCCGCTGCTATATCAGCCACTTTTATTTTCTCTTTAAAAAATGCTTTTTTCTCTTCATAAAATTCAATTTCTTCTTCTACTTCAGCCAATCCTCTTACGCTATTTTCTAATTCATCTATTTCTTTTTCTATATTATTTATATTTCTTAATAAATTGTTTTTTTCTTCATTTAATTTAAAAATATTTAATTGATGTTCTTTTTTATTAACTTCTTTAATCTCATAAAATAAAGTATGTTGTGTTTTATTTTTCAATTCTTCAAAAGTAATATTATCAAGAATAGTATTAAGCATATTCTCACAATACATTTTTTTATTTTTAAGATCCGCAAAGCTTTCATAATATTCAACTTTGGATTTAAATTTTTCAAAAGTATCCATATTATTGCTTTTCAAAATCATGTTAAACCTTGTTTCTTCAAATGCAATTTCTTTATCAAGTTTGTTTATACTTTGAACTAACTGTTGTAGTTTTTGATTGTTATCTAAAATATTTTCTTTAACAGAATCTTTTCTTTGGTATATTACATTAACTTCATTTATATTTTCTTCTGTTATTTCTTCCATTAAAAATATACTTAATTTTTTTATCAAGTTCTTTTTAATAAAACTAATTTCATCCTGTAGCTTATTTAAACTTTCTTTATCTAATTCTTGCAGTTGAATTTTTTCTAAACATATAGCTTTTTCAGTTGATTTTTTTTCATATAAACTCTGGAGTTCATTTTGATCGCTACAATTTATCTCTTTTAAGATATCATTATTTTTCTGAGATAATTCATCTAAACTTTTCATATATACTGCATTTTCACAATCAATACTATCAACTTCATTTTTAGCATTTTTAACTCTTTTTCTTGTTTTAGAAAAAGAAATATAGGAAATTAAAGATAATATAGCTATTGAGGTACCTGCATAATATTCAATGACACCAAAATTATAACCCGCATAACCAGAAAATATTGCCCCTCCCAAAAATAAAGAGCCTAAAAAAAACAACATAAAACTTTTTAAATTATTAGATTTAATATATTTCTTCATTAAATCATAACTTTTTTCATTTACAACTGCTTTAATAACATTGATTTTAGAATTATTTTCATCTACTTCATCATACTTCTCTACAAATAAATTTAATTCATCTAGTTTAAAACTATTTATTTCTTCTTGAGTTTTTTTAATTTTATTTTGTAAATCAGTTTCTTTATTTACATTATTTTTATATGTATTGTAATTAAAATTCACCATTTCAATACTGAAATCATCTTGAACATTATTTACTACATCTTCAGTCAAATATTTTAATGTTTTTTCTGTTTCTTCTTTTTCTTTCAATAAAACCCTATGTTCATTATGCATTGCATTTAAAGAACTGCTTAGCTTTACTGCTTCTTCAAAATCATTTTTTGAATAATTTTGAAGTAAATCGTCTTTATAATCTTTTAGTTTTTTATTTAATTCTTCAAGTTCGTTTTTGATTGGTTCCGCTTTTAATAATTTGTTTTTTTCTAAAGAAAGCTCATGCTCTTTAATTTCTTGATTTAATTTTGCTATACGCATATCAAGTTCTTCAGTTTTACTGCTAAGTTTTTTCTTTTCCATAGCTAAAAACATAACTTGTTTATTAATATTTATAATATTTTCTCTATATTTGGACAAATCATTTAATCGAAGAGTATATTGACCCAACAAAGTTTTAGGGTTATCTTCCATACCAGCTTCTTCTTTTATACTGTTTAATGTGCTTAATATTCTCTCAATTGATATTGTTTCATCTTTTGAACTGCTCAAATTTATTATTTTATTTTTAAGTTCTGTTGAAAGTTCTTTATCAGTTTTATTTCCAAGTTGTTTAATACTTATAGTATTTTTAAATGATACTTTATTTAAATTTAAAAAATAATCACCAGGGCTGTCTATATTTTCTTCTTTTAATACAGGATTTTTATTATCATCTAAATCCCTTTTAAATATTTGTGATGTACCAAGCAAAAAATCCCTCGAAATTAA
>JARBUP010000324.1 GCA_029239575.1 Bacillota bacterium | reverse complement strand
CAAAAAGCTCTTAATGAGTTGGAAATTAAATATGATTATGTTGTTGGAACATCTATTGGTTCATTAAACGCTGTTTCTTACGTACTTAATGAGTATGAAAAATATTCATACATGTGGAGCAAAATGAATTTTAATTTCAAAAACGGCAGCGATAATGAAAAAATCAATAAAAAACAATTAACATTAAATGAATTAGTCCAAGATATAGATTTATATGAAAATGAATATCTTAACAGCAAAGGAATAGATCCATCAGGATTAATTGAAATGTTAAAGAATAATATAGATGAAGATTCTGTTAGAAGCGCTAAAATAAATTTTGGGCTTGCAACATATTGCATAACAGATAAAAAACCTTTATATTTATTTTTAAACGACATACCATATGGGCAGCTACATGAATATATTTTTGCAAGTTGCAATTTGCCTGTTTTTACCCCAAGACCTATAAATAACAAATATTATGTTGATGGAAGTTATTTTAGCAGACTTCCAATAGATATGTTAATAGATAAAGAATTAGATGTTATAATTACTGTTAGGCTAAGGACAGATAAATATGATTTTAGCAAATATAAAAATGTAAAAATTATTGATATTGCACCAAATGAATTTTTAAGCGACACTTTAAAAGCAGACCAAGACAGAATAATTTGGATGATGAATAAAGGTTATGAAGATGCAATTAAAATTTTAAATGAAAATATTAGCCTATTATAAAAAATACCCTTTTATGGGTATTTTTTATTTTAAGAATTATAAACTCAATAGTCATTATTTACCAAATCGGCATATCTTATAATAGGAGGGATGTGCGATGGCTATTTTAGTTAATAAAAAGATATTAGAGGAAAATTTGTATTATCAGAATAATTTATTATTGAGTTATAAAATAGAGTATCCTCAGTTTCTAACTTTAAATAATAAAAAGCGTTTAAATAAATTAAACAAATATTATATTGATGAAGCTCTTATCTTACAAAAGCAAATTAAAACTGAATATTTTAATAATGCATTAGAAGAATACTTGTTTTCAGTAAAAAACAACTATCCTGTTAGACAACATGAAATAATGTCAGATTACCAAGTAACTTATAATGATAATAATATTTTAAGTTTGTATTTTGATTTATTTCAATATTTAGGTGGAGCACATGGAATTACTATTAGAAATTCTGACACATGGGATTTAAATAATAAAAATAAAATATATTTAAGTGATTTATTTAAAAAATCAATCGATTACCAGAAATATATTATTAATGAAGTGAATCAACAAATAAAATATGAAATGAAAAATGAAGATATATTCTTGTATTTTAGTGATTTTAGAAAAAATGTCGCATCAAAATTTGATAAAGATAATTTTTATTTAGTTCCCCAAGGAATAATGTTTTATTATCAGCTTTATGATATTGCACCATATGTATTTGGAATACCTGAATTTTTTATTATGAAAAATATCAATATGAATTGGCCTGATTGAATTTAAATATGCAATAAAAATATCGGTGATTATGTTTTTGTTGCATATTTAATAAATATTTTCACCACTTTTGATTAGTTACATAAAATATATGGAGGTGATCATATGGAAATTATTGATAAAGTTGCTGTTACAGGGAATAGACAAAGCAAGTATACTTTATTTTTTTTGGATTTAATAAAAGATGGCAATTATAAAACAAATAAAGAGTTATATTTAAGCTTAGTAGATAACATATCAATTCATAGCATTTTACTGTTAAAAAATATTGTTTTTATGGCTGACTCAATCAACAACAAAATATATAAATATGATTATGATAAAGATGTCATAGAAGAAACAAATGTTGGTAGGGACCCAAGACATATGTGTACGGATAATGATAGCATGTATGTTGCTAATTTTGAATCTGATAATATATCAACTATTGATTTGAACAGCTTTTCATTAGTTGGTTCTATTCCTGCTGATATAAAACCACATGATGTAAAATTATTTGGAAGTAATTTATATACATCATGTTATGAAGAAAATATTATAATTAAAAATAATTTGAAAAATGGCGACAAACAATATTTTAATACTGATGGAAAACCAATGCATCTGTTTGTTAATTATGAAAAAATAATTGTTATGACTTATTTTGTAAATGGAACAATTTCGTCAAAAATTAATTTTATAGACAGAAAATCAAACGAAATTATAAAAGTTATAAAAATACAAGGACTTTCTTCGGACATAGATTTTGATGAAGAAAATCATGCTTTGTATTTAATAAATATAGAGGATAAATGTTTATACATAATGGATACGGAAAAAATGAATATTATTAAAAAAATATATTTAGGCGGATATCCTGAAAGCTTATGCTTTAGTAAAGAAAATATATATGTTACAAATTCTAAAAAAAATCAAATAGATGTTATTGAAAAAAAATCCTTAAGTGTTGTTAATAACATAAAACTTGATTTTACTCCAGATTTAATTAAAGTTATAAACAAATAATTACTCTTCTGAATTAGAGGTAAGTGTTTTTATAATGTTTCCAAATATTTCTTCTGGGCTGGAGTCCCATTTTTTACAAATATTTTTAGCTAAATTTTCAGTAGGTACATTTACACTTAAATTAAATATAACACTTTCATTTTCCATCACTTGAAGAGTTACTATATATACGTCATCTGTTTTTTTGTAATAATGACCTATTAATTCCCTTTGCCTTTTTAATTGTTTTTTTAAATAAGTACAGTTTGAATTTACTTCATTAGTAAAATACTCTGGAAGTTTATCTCCAAACATATCTAAGGCAGCTTTTCCGGCTTCTGAAATTAGGTAATACTCATTGCCATTTTTAGAGTTTAGTTTTAAAAATTTAGAATCACATAAATCTGATAAAAGCTGTTGTAGTGAGAAATAATCCATGTAATTATTTTCTAAAATATAATTTGTTATTTCAATATTTGTTAGAGGTATATTAATATAATCTAAAATATATAAAAGTTTTAATTTATCTTGTGCAACTTTATTTCCAGTTTTCATTTTTAAGCCTCCTTAGGGTTATTGATAGTTTAATTATACCAAATTATAAATATTATACAATACTAAATTCTCAAATTCTTCAAGTAGACTTTTATAGTACTTTATTATAAAATAGTATGTATACATAATTTAAAACATATCAGGAGAAATAATGAAAAAACTTAATTATTTTTTTATTTTAACTTATTTAATATTTACATTAACAGG
>JARBUP010000323.1 GCA_029239575.1 Bacillota bacterium | reverse complement strand
CCTTGGGTTATTAAGTTTATTATAATAAATGATATATAGGATTTCTTATTTTTAAATTTAAACAATAAAAATACTAAAGCTTCAATAGCTATGGTAAATATAATCCTCAATGCAACTAATAAAATAGATCTTGAAAAATTTTTACCCTCAGTTAATGTTTGGGATTTTAAGTTTAAAGTATATACATTGGAGTAAGTTTTAATAGGTTTTTCGAATTTTATTTCGTAATTTTCTTTATTTGTGCTAATTTTCAAATTATAATCATTTGAATTTCTCATTTGAATTTCTCTGTTATAAAATAAGAAGTATGTTTCAACTTTCTTATTGACTTTATGTGATTTGTATAAAGAATCTTTTGAGCTAATGCTTATTTCAAGATCATCGGGTGCATTTGAAACTATTATAAGAATTGATGGTGGTTCTGCTGAATTTGCTAAGCAAGGAGTTAAGGATGAAAATAAAATCAATAACATATATATGCTAATTAAAATTTTATATTTTAACATTTCTTCTCCTTTAAGTGTAATCTTAAATATTATATTACTTATCTCTTAATTTTGTTCAGTTGTATTCATCTCTATAAATGGTTGGTACATCATTAAAGCATGATTTTCAACTAAATATTCATCATCAACTAAATCGGAGTTATTGTTATAAACTTTCCTATAAAGCACATTGTGTCGACTATACCCTCCCCAATATTCTCTATCCATGCGATGTTCTTTTTCATATATTTCATAATGATATTCAAATGGCTTAGATGTATGATAGCTTCCCACTAAATGAGTATCAGTTATTTTTAATAATAATTGAAAAGGCTGTGATGTATCATTTCTGATCATTAAATCGCGATAATTATAAACACAGGTTGCACCACTACCAAATGGTTGGGTCCTATTTGAATCAGGAAATACATCAAAGCTATGCCTATATCTTTCAACAATAGTTAAAGGGGTATGTAAAGTCATCCAAAATATTAAATTAGATAGTTGGCATAGGCCTCCCCCAATTCCGCTTTGCACATTTCCTGAATAAAGAACCATTCCTTCTAAATAACCTTTTCGCTTTGTGGGTTTTCCTATGAGTTTCCAATAAGAAAATGTCTCGCCAGGATTTATTACTACTTTATTTAGCTTTTTAACTGCTAATTTTAAATTTTCTATTTTATTGTATTGAAGGTACATGTCAACTTCTTTTAAATCTCGAAGTAAAATAGTATGATGAGAAAAACACTGGTATAATAATTTTATATTTTGTGGTTTAGCAAATTTAATTTCGCCAAAATACCACAATTTATATCGTTTAGCAGTATAAAACACTTTCCCTAATATTAATCTTAATTTGCTTCTGTTTATAGGTTTTAAGTTATTATTCATACTTACTCCATTTCATTAAAATGCTTAAATCAAATACACAACAAAAATAAATGATGAAAAAAGCTTTTAAACATTTTGATAAATCAATCCTGTTTCTTTAATGTTACTCTATAAAGCTTCCTGGGTAATTCGCCCTCTTCAAATTCACTTATATCTAATATTTTATATCCATCTGATAAATTAACTATCATTTCTTTATTAAAAAAATGTACAATAAAGCCTCCAACTTCATACATGTTTTCACCTCTATGTATACCAGAACCAAAATGAGAGTCTTTTGTATTTCGAGCAGTATAAATATTAATCCCTGTTTTTTTCAAAACTCTTCTTATTTCTTTTGAAAGAAATTCAAGTTCATTGGTACTTAAAGCCATACAATATAACATGTGGGAATAACATCCTTCAAAAAATTCATCATCAAAAGGTAATGGATTTCTTACATCATGCTGGATTGCAATTATAGAATCAGATAAACCTAAATTATTTGCCTTATTCTTGATTGCTACAATTCCACTATTTGTATAATCCAAAACATATACTTTAAAACCATTTTGCGCAAAGTAAATTGTATCTCTTCCCTGCCCACCACCCAATTCAAGAATTATCTTCTTTTCTTCATTTTTAAATATTTTTACAGCTTCTATTGCTGATTCACTTGGAGATTCACCAAACATATCTTTATAAGCTGTTAATGTTGTCTCCCAATTTGAATTTTGCTTATTTATAACAATTTTATTATTTTCCATTAGAATTCTCCTGTTTTTACATTTAATAAATAAAGATTATATCTATATTTATTTATTATTCATAGTTTATAGGTTTACCATTATATTTTAGCACTTAAACTAAATTTTTCAATATACTTCTGCTTAATTAATATAATCCGGTTTATATAGAATATTTCCGTTTTTATCAGTTATTTCAATTACACTGCCATTAGTCCACTCTGGTTTTACATTTACGAGTTTTCCATTACTATCAATTTTATCTGACAATACAACATATTTGTATATAAGTCCATATTTATCTTGAACAAGCACATATAATGTAATTTTATCATTTGGCGAAATTTCAATTGTTTCATCCACAGGCAATCTTAAAAAATTAACATCATTTGATTCTAATTCTTTATATTCTTGCATTGCAGGTTGTTCTGTTTTATTATCAGTATTAATTTCTTTATTTAAATCAGAAATATCTATCTCTTGTTCATTAACAACAGTTCCATTTAAATCTTTAATTAAACTAATTTCTACTGGTTTATTATTACTTGGGCCAAAAAAATTAATGTTAATGTCACCTTCATACTGATATTTACCAGAGCTATAATTAGATTTGCCACTGAAGGCTCCATCCATTGATAGAATATATTTATATTGTAAATCAGAATATTCGTCCAGGGTTTCTACTTTTTCTACATTATTTTTCTCCAATACAACTTTAAATTTTGTATGTTCAAAAACATTTACATCATAAGTAGCTTTAAAATCAGAATTATTTTTTTCCATTGCAATTTTTTCATTGTTTACAATCATACTAATCTTTAAGTCTTCAGAATATTCCTTAGGCGTTACAGATATGGTAATAGGAACAGTGTATTTATCCGTATTTATTTCTTCACCAAAAGAAATATCATAACTATCTAATAAACTTGCTTGCTTTTTAAGTTTTGAATCAACATTATAATAAATTTGTTGAATTTCGTTTCTCAAATCATTATTTTCACTTTTATATCTTTGAAATTGATTATCCAATGAATTTTCAACACTGTTTAATTTTAATATAGTAAAAAAGTTCATTATTAAAAGTACTACTATTATGTAATTAGTATATTTCTTTTCCATTTAAATTTACAACTCCTT
>JARBUP010000322.1 GCA_029239575.1 Bacillota bacterium | reverse complement strand
TGGAAAGCCAAACTATTCAGGCTCACATGATAAGACAATAAAACTTGTTGAATCTGGGGCTTTTCAAACAGGAGCTTTAAATATCCAAGTATGGGAAAGCTTAATTGAACAAAATAAAGTTGATTTAAGTAAAGTAAAAGTATTTTACACAACTCCAGAATATTTTGATTATCACTGGACAATTAACAGCTTAGAAAATGTTGACAAAATATATGGAGAAGGTACAAAAGCTAAAGTAAAGGAAGCACTTCTTAGTATAAATGAAACAAATCAACCAGAAATTATGAAATTTTTTAAGGCAGATAAATTTATTGAAACTAACAATGAGAATTACAAGGCTATTGAAGAAGTTGGAAAAAGTTTAGGAATGGTTAAATAGCGGTGAATGAAATGCAGCAACTTAATAATATATTTGAGTTAAACAATATATCAAAAGTTTATGAGAGGAAGATAGCAATATCTTCCCTTTCTCTTACCATAAAAAAAGGTGAATTGGTTGCGTTAATTGGACCTAGCGGAGCAGGTAAAACTACGCTTCTTAATATATTGGCTAATGTACTAAAATCTGAAAGTGGGCAATTATTAATATCAGGTGTATTATCGGATAAATATAATAGTGGAAAAAAACTTGCGAAGAAAATTGGGATTATCAGGCAGCAATTTGACCTTGTAGGACAACTGCCTGTAGTTCATAATGTTTTAGCTGGACGACTTGTAGAGTGGGGCTTTTTAAAGTCTCTTTTGTCATTGATATTTCCTCAAGAAAAGGAATTAGCTAAAAAAGCATTGGACAGAGTAGGCCTCCTTGATAAAATATATGAAAAAACATCAAATTTATCAGGTGGGGAACAACAAAGAGTAGCTATGGCGAGATTACTAGTGCAAAAGCCAGAAGTTATTTTAGCAGACGAGCCTGTATCGGCTTTAGATCCAGCTCGTGCTGAAGATATACTTTCAATGCTTACAAAATTAGTAAGGGAAGAAAATGAAACACTTATAACAGTACTTCATTCAGTAGAATATGCTAAGAAATATTTTGATCGTATAATTGCAATGAGGGAAGGAAAAGTATATTTTGATCTTCCAGCAGAAAAAGTAACGGATAAGCTTTTATCCGATTTATATGATTTGAAGGAGTTAAATTAAATGAATAAAATTTCTCACTCCTTTGATATACATAAAAAAACAATTTTAACATTGTTACTTATTTTAGCTTTTATATGGAGTTTGTTTTCTGTGAATTGGGGACCGGAGCTTGTGCATACAGGTGGAAAAGCTACTCTTGCTCAAATTTTTGAATCTCTTTTTCATCCACAATTATCATCTGAGATAATAAACCTTGCGTTAATAGCGACCTGGAGAACATTATCTTACGCTGTTGCAGGTATGACACTGGCAATTATTATCGCAATTTTGTTTGGAGTTTTGGCATCAGGAGTTTTAGCAAAATCTGAGCTATCTCGTCGTTTTTCAAAGGGTGTGTTTAGAGGAATATTAGGATTTATGAGAGCTATCCATGAGCTTATTTGGGCATGGCTTTTTGTTGCGTCAATTGGGCTGACACCATATGCTGCCATATTTGCCCTTGCTATTCCATATGGTGGAATACTTGGACGCATTTTTGCTGATATAATTAATGATGTTCCAAAGGAGCCAATAGAAGCTTTATATTCAGCCGGAGCTTCAAGGATACAACTTTTATTTTATGGCTATTTACCTATGGCTGCGTCAGATATGATAAGTTACACTATGTACAGATTTGAATGTGCAGTCAGGTCATCAACTGTTATGAGCTTTGTTGGACTTGGTGGTATTGGATTTCAAATTCAATTAGCCCTTCAAGATTTAAATTATAATCAGGTATGGACATATATGTTTTTTCTAATAATTTTGGTAGTATTAATTGATCTTTGGAGCAATATACTTCGAAAGAGGTTGGTAGAATGAAGAAGAAAATATTATTACCTAAACTTAAATATAAATTTAATTTTGTGAATTTTTCAATTTTAATAGCAATAGTTTTGATAATTGCTTCTTGGATGTTTATTTATAAAGTAGATAAGGCAGATTTTGGGGGATTGTTTACTGAAAAAAATGCTTTCTATGCTAAGAAATTTTTAAAGGGTATGTTTGGAATCGGAGAGGAAACCCCAGCATTTAAAGATGCTGAAAGTTGGAAGAATGTATTGAAACTAACATATGAAACGCTGCAAATGAGTGTAATGGCTGCAGGATTTGCTTCCATAGGTATGTTATTAACTGTAATTCCTGCAGCAAGAAATGTAGCTGAGGGTAAGTTAACTCTTTCAAAAAAATGGTATAACTGGATTTTGTTCGGGTTTATTAGAGTTATATATATTTTTTCAAGATCCGTTCCAGAGCTTGTTTGGGCAATGATTATAATATTTATATTTAAGCCAGGTATTTTTCCAGGAGCATTGGCTTTAGCCATACATAACTTTGGAATTATAGGGAAATTATGCGCTGAAGTCATAGAGGACACTGATCTTAGACCAATAAGAAATCTTGCTTCCTGTGGGGCATCTTCTGGACAGATTTTAATTTACGGCGTGATGCCAGCAGTAATGCCAAAATTTCTTACATATATATTATATCGCTGGGAAGTTATTATAAGGACAACAATTGTTGTAGGATTTGTTGGTGCCGGCGGATTAGGTATGGATTTTAAACTTGCTATGAGTTATTTTAAGTATTCAGAGGTAACATTAATACTAATTTGTTATTTATTCCTTGTAGCATTGGCAGACATTGTATCTGAAGGGGCTCGTAAGTTATCTTCATAGTGTAAGTTCTTTTTGTATGGTATCTTTCAATTAGTAACTTAAGATGGATAAGTGTATTTAAAACAGAAATAATTGTTTTTTCTTTATTGACAATTTTATATAAGTTATTATATAATTTTTAAAATATACTAAATAAATATGAATTGATGCTATAATGATTTTTTACATAGGGAGGATACAATGTCAGAACAAAAAAGAAAATTAAAATTTGAAACTTTACAACTTCATGCAGGACAGGAAAATCCAGATTCAGCTACTGATGCAAGAGCTGTTCCAATTTACACAACTACATCATATGTTTTTAAAGACTGCGCACAAGCAGCAGCTCGTTTTGATTTAAGTGAGGGTGGAAATATTTATACACGTTTAATGAATCCAACTTCATCTATTTTTGAACAAAGAATCAATGCATTAGAAGGTGGCGTTGGAGCTTTAGC
>JARBUP010000321.1 GCA_029239575.1 Bacillota bacterium | reverse complement strand
TATTCCAAAGAATAATATTGCAAATATAAACATGACTCCTGTAGGTGATATAGTCTTTATACCGTCAGTAATAAACGTTCCAACATCTTTAAATCCAAACCCTCCAATAAAAGCCATTACGCTCGGTACAGCAATCAGTGCAACCGTCGGTGATAACTTTTTTGTCATTACTACAACAAGTAAAAGTATAACTGATAAAAAACCTAAAACTGCTAACATATTTTCCTCCATAAATAATTTATTTTTTTACAATAACTATATATGCAAAACCAATGCCAAAAAAATATATTATTATATATTGAAAATTCAATGATAAAATAATATCATTATTTATTGTTTCTAAAATTTTAGAAATTAGTTTCATGAATTGATATAATTTTATCAATAGCCTGCAAATAAAAGGCACTCCATCATTTCTAAAAAATTAGAAATATAGTTGTATTTTCTAAATTTTTAGAAATAAAAATAATTATTCCATGAAGAATAATTATTTTTTTAATTTATTTTAATTTATTGTAAAGAGTAGCCAGAGAAATGCCAAGAGCTTTCGCGGCATTCCTTTTTCCATCAATGTCATTTCCAAACAATTTTAACGCCTTGTTTATTTCCTGCTTTTCTAATTCTTGTATTTTATTGCTTAATATATCTATTTTTACTTCAACATCATTTTGGGAGTACTGTATCCTTGTGGGAAGATGATTTACCTTTATTTCATTTCCATCCATCATGTTTACTGCAAACTCTATAGAATTTTTAAGTTCCCTGATATTCCCCGGCCAATCATAATTGTAAAGCAGAGATTCAGCTTCTTTGTTTAAAATTATATCCATTTTCAAATCATTTTTGTGACTCATCAAATAATGATTCACAAGTGGCAGTATATCTCCTCTTCTTTCTCTCAGTGGAGGTATATTGATGGGAAAAACAGATATTCTGTAATATAAGTCCTGCCTGAACTTACCTTCATTGACCAAGTCCTCTAATTTTTTATTTGTGGCTGCTATGACCCTTGTGTTTATGTTTATTTCATTTATGCTTCCTATTCGTCTTATTGTGCCTTCCTGCAATGTTCTTAACAGCCTTGTCTGAACTTCCATATCCATCTCTGAAATTTCATCTAAAAATATGGTTCCATTTTTAGCTGCCTCAAACAAACCCATTTTCCCTTCTCGTTTTGCACCTGTAAATGAGCCCTCATCATATCCAAAAAGTTCGCTATCCAGCAAACTTCCTTGAAAAGAAGCGCAGTTCACAGCTATAAACGGTCCGTCTGACCTGTTTGATTCATTATGTATGGCTTGTGCATACAATTCTTTTCCAGTACCGCTCTCCCCGTAAACCAATACTGTAATGTCTTTTTTTGCTATTTTTTTAATTGTGCTTTTAATCTGCAATGAATTTAAGTCTTGAGCAATTATGCTGTTCAGATTATATTTTGCCTTCTGTATGGCATTAATTCTATTTTCCAGTGTTTTTACCTTTGATTTATATTTATCTATATCCTGATACAGTTTATAAATGTCATCAATATTGCTTACAACTGAAACTGCTCCGATAATTTCTGAATCTTCAAATATTGGTGACATGTTAACAGAATATTGAATTCCAAATTCTTCTCTTATTGCTCCAACGATTTGTTTTTTATCTGCCAATACATTTTGAAGCCTTGCTCCAGGCCTCACATCTCTAAGACGTCTACCTACTATGTCATCATACGCAACATGAGTAATTCTCGTATATGAAGAATTGATGTATTTCACAATTTCATCAGTATCTATGATTAAAATACCATCATATAAATTATCAAACAATGTCTTAATCCAGCTATCTAATAACATATTATCTCCGTTAATAATGATATTTTTTCATTATTATAACATAAGTCTGTTTTAAAATAAAATAAATGATTTAAAATATGAATAAAATCAAGTACATTTGTCATAGTGTGAGGCATAATTATACTCAGAATTAACTCTTAATGCTTGTATTTCAATTAATACCCCCAAGTCCTCTCATATGTCCTACTTTATTTCTCTTAACTCTTTTTCAGTATATTCAAATTTTTTTGAATTTGATTGCTGGTCATTAAAATAGACATTAATAATATTATTATCTTCTAAATGAACAGATAATGCTTTTAAATTTTCATTAATATCAACCATCGAAAAGTTTTCATTATTATACTCATAAATTTCTATAGATGTAGCAACCCCTCCAGGTACAGATGTAACAATTTCTTTAACCCCATCCTTATCTATGTCTAACTCCTGTGTATGGCCTTCTGTGTGTAAAAATAATTGCGGCACATTATTATCAATAAGGTAATAATTAGTTGGTGCATAATTTGCGCCCATAGCTCCTTGAATTTTCACCAGATGTTTTTCATAAATGCCTAGTTCTTGTAACGAATACAATTCATCTAAATTTCCAATCATAGACACTATTCCAAAATCATATATTTTGTTACCTATAATAACACCACTATGAAAGTTATCTGTATCTTCTTTATCAGTAAAAATAATAAATTTATTATCACCAACATTGTGTTGTTTTAAAATCTCTTGAATTTTATTTTCGTTTATTTCATTTATAGTATTTTCTATAATTACATCTTTAAATTGCAAAGGTACAATTTGCTCTTCTACAACAGGCTGATTTGATATATCTTTTATTTTCAAACTCTTCTCACATGCAGTATTTGTAATTAAAATAGCGAAAGTTAATGTAGCTACTCCTACTAATTTAATAAATTTCATAAAATAATCTCTCCTAACTAATGTTATTCTATTAATTATATCATATAGATCTCATTAGATATTTAAAAGTATATTACATACAATATACCAAAACTCCAAAATTACGTTTAATTGTACATCCTATAAAAAATCCCACAAATCTTCGTCCAAGGAAATTAGAAACACAGTTTTTTTAAATTAAATAATCATAAAAGCATATATTAAATGCAAACAAAAAAATACAGCATATATTTGCTGTATCTTCATTTATTAAAATGATTCCACCATTAATTTTTTCGTGGTTTTGAATGATGGAGGCGGTGGGTGTCGAACCCACGTCCGTAAATATTTCCAAAAGACTTTCTCCGAGTGCAGACGATAATTTTTGTTTTGCAGAAGCTACGGCCTATCGTCAGGCTATAGTATCGGCTAGCTTCGATTGTTCAGCTTAAGGTCGAAGCCCCCTTAGGCAGTTCCCTGATTTAGATGATGCCCCGGTTTAGCCTACAGGCCGGCTAAGCGGAACAAGCGAGCAGCTTACGCTGCGAATGCTAAATTATTATTTTCG
>JARBUP010000320.1 GCA_029239575.1 Bacillota bacterium | reverse complement strand
AATGGATAACATTACTTTTTAATAATTCTTTGACATTTATATCTAACAGATGATTATTGTCATAGTAATCCTTTGCGTAGTCTTCAATTATTTTAGCAATAACAAATGAATTATAAGTTTCTCTGGAATGAAGTCCAGCACTTACTAATAAATGCATTTTATTTATATAGTCTTCTTCTTTATAAGTGTTTATATTATCAGTCATTCTAACAACATATATTGGGTTTTTGTCAGTTGAATATCCAATAATTTCTAATTTAAGAATGTTTGGATATCTTTCAGCTAATTTAGAGGACAATTTATAAAGGTCTGTTGATGTTAAATAATAGCCCTGTGAAAAAGAAATTAAATCTTCTGCTGCAAAAGTCGGAACTGATAGAAACATTATTAGTAATATTAAAGCAATAATAATTTTATAAATTTTCATTTTAAACCCCACTGTTGATGATATATATTAATAGTAATATATAAGAAAATGCATTGCAACTAAATAATATTACTATTTGTAAAATTACTTTTTTCATGTTAAAAACAGTATTCGACTCGATCTGTCGAATACTGTTTTAATTACTATATTTGTATTTTCACTAAAAAGAGAGAATACACAAAATTATCTAAAAATTTAGCTCAATATAAATTTGTTCATTAATTGGTTTAAACTTTCTACTTGAGCTGCTAATTCTTCGCTGTTTGCTGCTGAATTTTCAGCTGTAGCAGCATTTTCTTGGACAACAGAAGAAATTTGTTCAATACCTGTTTTGATTTGTTCTATGGCAATTGCTTGTTCTTCTGACATTTGAACTATTTCTGTAATCAATGCACTTGTTTTTCCTGTAGATTCCACTACTTCAGATAATGCATTACCTGTTTTTCCTGCTAATTCTGTGCCTTTAGCAATTGACGATATTGAATTTTCAATTAAGGCTGTTGTATTTTTAGCTGCTTCTGCTGATTTACCTGCTAAATTTCTTACTTCATCAGCAACAACTGCAAACCCTTTACCTGCTGAACCTGCTCTTGCTGCTTCCACTGCTGCATTTAAAGCTAAAATGTTAGTTTGGAATGCTATATCATCTATTACTTTAATTATTTTACCAATTTCGTGTGAAGCTTTGCTTATATCATTCATTGCACTTAATAATTCTTCCATTTGTTTATTTCCAACATTAACTGCTTCTGATGATTGAGCTGATTTATTACCGGCTTCCTTTGCACTTTGGGCTGTTAATATAACTGCTTCTGCCATTTGTGTAATTTCTGCTGATAACTCTTCTATACCACTTGCTTGTTCTGTTGCTCCTTGGGAAGTAGCAGTAGCTCCAATAGCTATTTGTTCTGCACTGCTTTCTATTATTTGTGAAGAGTCCTTAATTTCACTTATCATTTGATTTTGCATATGTCCTATATTTAACATAGCTGATTTTAATTTTTCAAATTCGCCAATATAATCATTTTTTAAACTTAATCTATAATCACCGGATGCAAATTGATTCAGAACATTTGAACTCTCGTCTATATAGTCTATATATTTTTTTAATCTTTCAGTTAAATGTGATATAGATTTAGCTAAAAGACCAATTTCATCATTAGTTTCTAAATTAATATTTACATCAAGATTTCCTTCAGCTAATTTTTCTGCAACTTTTTGTATTTCCTTTATAGGTTTTGTTAACTTAGTTACTACCACAAATACTATTGCTAATAAAATTATACCTATAATAATATTATTTCTTACAGTTGTTGCTATTAAACTATTAGTAGTTTTGGAAAAATCAGCTTCTGGCATAATTGATATTAATTTCCAACCTGTATTTCCGATTGTATCCACACTGCCTACAAATGGAGTTTCTCCAGCATTATATTGTATTATTTCAGTATTCAAATTTTCAACGGCAGATATTAATTTACTGTCAAAATCTGATTCTGATATATTCTTATTTATATTTTCTTCATTTTGAGAATAAACTATGTTATTAGCATTTGATAAAAGTATGAAGCTTCCAGTTTCACCAACTTTGCTATCTGCTGTTATTTTACTTAAGTTAGTAATTAATATATCTGTACAAACCTCACCTATAACTTGATTGTTTACTTTTATTGGTACTGATATAGTAACGCATATTTCACCAGTATTTGAATCTTTATAAGGTTCTGATACATGCATTTCACCATCTTTTAAAGTTGAATAATACGCTTTTTGAGTTAAATCAACTTTTTCTTTAACAATTGTTTTTGATGATGTTATATAGCTGGATGAACTTTCCTGAGCTACATAAACTGAACTAACTATATCGCTATAACCTTGTTGAGTTTTTCTCAAAATAGTTAACACATTATTAAAATCTGCATTAGTAGTTATATTTTTACCTTCATTTGTGCTCATTAAATAATTCTGAACTGTTTGATTAGTTGCAACCACTTCTGCTACTGTTATATACTTTTCAAAATAAGCAGCGGCTTCTTCACTTACTTTACCTGATTCTGCTAACATTAATTCGCTCATTGTATTATTTGAATCTTTTCTTACATTTTCTATTATAATTACTCCATTTATAGTTAATAAAACTATACATGTAGCTGCTATAGCGGCTAATAATTTACTTCTTATAGATATTACCTTTTTTTTATTGATATTATTGATATTTAATTTTGTTTTAATTCCGATCATTTCGCTTCCTTTCTGATTTTCGACTCGAATAAATTTAAATTTTGTATTATTGCATTAAGGTAAAAAAAATTTTATTATGTATCTTCTTTATGACTTTAAATATTAATGCTCATAGTTAATTAATCTCCTTTATATTTTTATATTTTTATAAATGTTATGTTGCTTCATATATATCGACAAAATCTGATAAAGTTTTATAAAAAAATAAAAAATTTATACTCATAATGGTATCATAAGGATAGTTGTTCTCAACAATGTCGAATAGCATCAATATAAGTAAAAAACATTGAATCGAGATTTCAACATAGTTTTGGTATAATTAAAAGGTCATCTTTTTAATAAATCAATAAATGTATTGGAGGAATTAAAATGGGGAAAAAGTCAAGAGTTACTGCATTTGGAATTGCTTCTACATATATTGGAACAGTAATAGGTGCTGGATACTCTTCTGGTCAAGAAATTTTGCAATTTTTTAATGCTTTTGAAGAAAAGGGACTATTTTCTCTTGTAGTTGCAACATTGTTGTTTATAATTTATGCTTATATGCCATTATCATTGGGTAAAAAATTAAATTGTACAAATTATGAAAAAGTTATATCATTTTACAATTCCAAATTAGCTAAAATATTTACTGATATATTAATAACATTTACTCTATTTGGCACATTGACTATAATGATTGCTGCTTCAAGTACAACTTTCCATACAGCATTTGAGTTGCCTACATATGCTGGTGGCATTATTTTATGTTTGTTGCTGATTATGAGCTTATTTACGGGACTTGATGGAATAATGAAAGTATTGTCAGCAATTGTGCCTGTGATGGTTTTAGGAGCTTTGGGGATGGGTTTTTATTTCATCATAAATCCTATTTTTGTGGCTGAAGCTACAAAGGAAATTGTTATAAACTCAAGTCCGTTAATTAAACATTGGTCAATATCAGGAATTTTATATGTTTCATTTAATTTTGTAGTTGCTATTGCAGTATTGGTGCCTATAGGACAAAAGACTAAAAGTGATAAAACAATTATGTCAGGTTCCATAATAGGGGGCATGTGTCTTGGTGCTTGTGCTTTTGTTTTATTCACAGCATTACAGAGAAATATTCAAGTAGTTGGCAATGCTCCTTTGCCAATGGTTGAATTAGCAAATTCAATTTCGCCTATTTTTGGTTCTTTATATTCAATAATATTGTTTTTAGG
>JARBUP010000319.1 GCA_029239575.1 Bacillota bacterium | reverse complement strand
AACATCTGATTGTAATATTTCTTCAAAAATTTTATATTAAAATATAATTAACTATAATTTAACATAAATAAATTAATTAAATAAATTAAAACTAAATATAAATAATATAATGTCGAATCATATGGTATATGTTGTAAAAAACACTAAATTAATGGTATAATTTGTATGTTGATTTTTAAATTACTTTAATTGATTTTCAAATATTTTTTTACTAACGAAAAATATTAACATAAGGGGTGGGGCAAAATGATTAAGAAAACAATTTCAGCTTTATTAGTATTTATGATAATGATAATTTTAACAATGCCATTACAAGTATTTGCTTTAAATAACGACTATGAAGGACATTGGGCAGAAGAAACAATAAATTTATGGATTGATAAAGGTTATATAAATGGCTATTCCGATGGTTCCTTTAAACCAGATGGATTGATTACAAGAGCTGAATTTGTAACTATGGTCAATAAACTTTATGGATATACTGAAAAAGCAGATATAAATTTTACAGATGTGAAAGATAGTGATTGGTATTATGAAGAAATTCAAAAAGGATTTAAATCTGGATATATAAGTGGAGTTTCAGAAACTAATTTTTACCCAAATGATAATCTAACAAGAGAACAAGCAGCAGTTATTATATCTAAAATAATGAATATGGAAGAAAATATAGAAAATACAAATTCATTCATAGATGAAGATAAAATATCTGATTGGGCAAAAGGTTATGTTAATTCAGCAGCGAATTCTAATCTGATATTAGGATATAAAGATTTTACATTTAAACCTCAAAATCCAATTAAAAGAGCTGAAGCTATAGTAATTTTGTTTAGGACAACAAATTTTTCAGATACTTCTGATTTAATAATTGATAAACCTGAAACTATAATCGAAAACAAAACAGTAAATAACCTTCATATTACAAAAGAAATCGGCGATGGTGAAGTTACTCTTAAAAATGTAACTGTAAAAGGTGAATTATTAGTAGAAGGCGGCGGTTTAAATACCGTATTAATTGAAAATTGTAGTATAAATAAACTTATAGCTAACAAAGCAGATGGTAAATTAAGAATTTTAATAAAAGGAACGACTGCAGTTGACTTAACAGCAGTGAGAACAGGTGTTATTCTTGCACAAAACGAGTTAACGGGAAATGGTTATAAAGAAATTTCTTTAAATGAAAATTCAACTGTTTCACTTTCTAAGGATAAAAAAGTTAGATGGTCTTCAAGTAATAGAACAGTTGCAACAGTTAATACAGAAGGATTAATAACAGCTAAAAGTGAAGGCGAAGCAATAATATATATTACAACTAATGATGGAAATAAAACAAATTTTGGTAAAATAAATGTTGTTAAACCTACAACTGAAATAAAAGATGAAACTATAAAGATTTTATCCATTGGAAATTCTTTTTCACAAGATTCTGCGCAATGGCTATATGATATTGCTGCTTCAGCAGGTGTTGACGTAGTTGTAGGCAATTTATATATTAGTGGGTGTTCTCTACAAACTCATTGGAAAAATGCACAAAACAATTTAGCTTATTATAATTATGATAAATGGACTTCTTCTACTGTAGTTTCAACGAAATCACAAACAATGGAACAAGTTATACTTGATGAAGATTGGGATTATATATCTTTACAGCAAGTGTCTGGAGATTCAGGACTATATTATACATTTCAGCCTTATTTAAATAATTTAGCTGATTATGTTAAATTAAAAGCAACAAATCAAAATGTAAAATTAGCTTTAAACATGACTTGGTCATATGCAACAAATAGCACACATAACAGTTTTGAAAATTATAATAAAGACCAGTTATTTATGTATTATAAAATCATGGATGCATATAAAAAAGCAAGCACTGATTCTAAAATCGATATTATAATACCTTGTGGTACTGCTATACAAAACGGAAGAACAAATGAACATTTAAATTTAGTTGGTAATGAATTAACTAATGATGGATATCATTTAAATCTCGGAATAGGTAGATATATTGCTGGATTAACATATTTTCAAACATTAATAGTAAATAATTCAAATATAAACAAAGATTTATTTACAGATGTTACATTTGTACCCGAATGGTTAAATAGTAACGCATACTATGCTTATTTATCAAAAATAGCAGTTAAAAACGCTGTAGATAATCCTTATAAAATTACAATTATTAAATAATATTAAATGAGACTATTTCCTTAATTATCAAGTTTTAAAATTTCAATTTTGATAAATACTAATTAAGTAAATTATTATAAGAAGGTGAAATTTTTATGGCTGGAGTAACAGGAATAGTAAAATGGTACGATTGTGAACGTGGATATGGATTTATATCATGCAACGCTGGTGATGACGTATTTGTTCATCATTCACAAATAAAAGAACAAAACAATGATAAAGATTTACACGAAGGTGAAAGTGTTACATTTTCTATACAAGACGGTACAAAAGGACCTATGGCTGTTAATGTACAAAAAATATAAAATAAAAAATACACTTAATGATAAAATCATTGAGTGTATTTTTGTACCAGGTACCAAGTTATTAAGTTATTTATCTGTTATTTTTGTTACTAATTTTGCTAAAGTATGTCTGTCATTTTCATCACTGACATCCCATAATTCTTTTAATAATCTTTCTTCTTTATTTCGTGGATCCATAGTACCTGATAGAAATGTACCTATATTTTCAGCTACATTAGTAATTGTATGATCTGACATTCCCACTGTTTTTCCAAGATTAACAGCTTTTCCTAATGTTTCTTTCCAAGCATCCCAATCATCCATTTTACTCATTAATAATCACCTCCAATAAATATTTGATTAATTTTATTATTTTCAAATATTTGTCTAATATTCTAAAAGAAAATAAATTGGAAATTTTGAATAAAATAAGATTTATAATTAACCTTTATGTTTCTTTGTCATCCAATAGTTTTTGATATAGTTTTATGTTACCTGTTTGGTCTGAGTAATTTCAATATATTTCTTGCATCTATTACATTTATTTGACCAGGAGCTGATACTTTCCTTGCAGCAGCAAATGTCATACAAGAACCAAATAATTCACCAGATAATCTTGATATAACCCCTAAAGATCCCATAGACATTGTGATACATGGACGATCTCCAGTTTTATTTTTCATTTCTAATGTTGCAGAAATAAGTGTTAAAACATCTTCTTCGCATTTTGGCATAACAGCTATTTTAGTTATATCAGCATCATATTTCTGCATTTCAACCAATCTATTCACTAATTCATCTTTTGTAGGTGTTTTGAAAAAATCATGATTTGACATAACAACTTT
>JARBUP010000318.1 GCA_029239575.1 Bacillota bacterium | reverse complement strand
AATAGTAAAAAAAGTGCAAAAGCAAACTCTAAAATGTTTGCCTTTGCACTTTTTTTAGTTAAATAATTATAGTAATTGAAAAGTCGTTGAGATTTTAAATATTGAAAAATAGTAAAAACAAGTTGACAAAACTTTAAGGTTGTGATAGCATAAATATATGGAACTGAGTTCCACAATGCGGAACTAATTCATTTGGAGTTATAAAATTAAAAAATAAAATATGTGAGGAAAAGTATTATGGGAAAAAGTTTAAGGAATGCGAATTTATCCAAAATTATGACTGCTGATGAAGCTGTTAAATATGTCCCTGATAATTCAACTGTTGCATTCTGTGGTGCAGGAGGAGGATTAACTGAAGCTACTTCTGTTATTGAAGCTTTAGCTAAAAGATATAAAGAAACTCAGGAACCTAAAAAATTGACATATTATCATTCCACAGGTCTTGGTGATCGTGCAGGTAGGGGGATGTCTCCATTGGCGCAAAAAGGAATGGTTAAAAGAATTATTGGTGGTCATTGGGGTCAATCACCAAGGCTATGTGAAATGGCTGAAAGAAATGAAGTAGAAGCATATAATTTTCCGCAAGGCGTTTTATCTCAATTGCTGAGAACATCTGCAGCAGGACAACCAGGAATATTAACTCATGTAGGTTTGGGAACATTTGCAGATCCAAGGCAACAAGGCGGTAAATTAAATGAATGCACAAAAGAAGAATTGATTAAAATTATGGAAATTGCCGGAAAGGAATATTTGTTTTATCCGTCAATTCCAATAGATGTAGCAATTATAAGAGGAACGACAGCTGACACAGAGGGTTATATAAGTATGGAGGATGAAATAGCATACTTAGATGCATTGGCTATGGCACAAGCTTCCCACAACAATGGAGGCATAGTAATTGCTCAAGTACAAAAAATAGTTAAAGCAAGAACATTACATCCCAAAAATGTAAAAGTACCGGGCTTTTTAGTGGATGCATTAGTAGTAGTGCCAGATCAGCCACAATTATACTCTGGAGTTACTGATCGTTTCTTGTCCGGTGATTACATTATGGATCCCGGTGAAGTTGTTCCGCTTCTTTTAAATGAGCGTAAAGTTATAGCAAGACGTGCTTTGTTTGAGGTTAAGTCAGGTTATGTAGGTAATGTAGGTGTTGGTATTGCAGATGGTATTGGGATTGTGGCCAGAGAAGAAGGTGTGGATGAAAAGTTTACATTGACTGTTGAAACAGGTCCCATAGGAGGCGTTTCAGCTCAAGGGATTTTCTTTGGAGCTAGCGTAAACATGCAAGCGATGTTAGATATGCCATCACAGTTTGATTTCTACGACGGTGGAGGACTTGATGTATGTTTCTTGAGTTTTGCTGAAGTAGATAAATTTGGTAATGTTAATGTTCACAAATTTAATGGAAAAATTATGGGGACTGGCGGGTTTGTGAATATTTGTCAAAATACTAAAAAAGTTATATTTTGCGGAACCTTAACAGCAGGTAGTTTAAAAGTATCTGTGGAAGAAGGTAAAGTAAAAATAAATCAAGAAGGCAAATTTAAAAAGATGATATCTCAAGTTCCTGAAATTACATTTAACGGCAGTGATGCAATTAAAAGAGGACAAGATGTTATATATATAACTGAAAGAGCTGTATTTAGATTGACGGAAGATGGATTGGAACTTTGTGAAATAGCTCCAGGTATGGATATAGAAAATGATATAGTAGCAAAGATGGGATTTGTTCCCAAAATAGCATCTGATTTAAAGGAAATGGACCATAGAATATTTTTAGAAGCATCTATGGGTATTAAGAAAGAGCAATTTGATATATAGAATATATTGGTTGCTTAAATTTAAATAATAATTAAAGGAGAAAATGAAATGAGCGAAATAAAAGTACCTTTTGAACTAGGGGATAGTTGTACATTTACAAAAACAATAAGTGAGTCAGATGTTTATATGTTTGCAGGAATTACTGGAGATTTTAGTCAAATGCATATGAATGAAGCATTTATGAATACAACAAAATACAAAACAAGAATTGTTCATGGCGTGTTAACTTTTGCATTAGGATCAACTGCATCAACTTTAATACAAACACAAGCGAAAGCAGAAATACCTAGTGTATCATATGGCTACGACAGATTAAGATTCGTAAAGCCTGTATATTTTGGAGATACTGTTACAGCCACATATACAATAATAGAAATTGATAATGATAATTTAAAATCAGTAGGTAAAGTTGAAGTTGTAAATCAACATGGTGAAGTAGTTGTGGTTGCAAACCACATATTAAAATTTTTCCCTCTTGATTAAAAATAAATTTATATAAAGAAGGTGTGTATATGAAAATTTGTATGTTAGGTTCAGGTTCACTAGGTAGTACAATTGGGGGAACTCTTGCAGAAGCAGGGAATGAAGTATATTTAATTGATCAATGGACAGCACACGTAAATGCTATAAATGAAAATGGGCTTAATTTAATAGACGGTGCACAAGATAATCATGAAAGATATGTAAAAGTTAAAGCCCAAACTAATTATGAAAATATTGGTCCAGCAGATTTGGTTATAGTTTTAGTTAAATCATTTGCTACTAAATCTGCAATAGAAGAAGCAAAGAATAGTTCTGTCATTGGAGAAAATACACTTGTAATGTCATTGCAAAATGGGTTAGGTAATGAAGAAGCAATAATAGAAGTAATTGGTAAAGATAATGTTATTGGCGGGAAAACATACGTTGGTGGTTTGTTGTTAGAACCGGGAAAAGTTATAGGTACAACAAAAGGGAAATATACGTATATTGGCGAAATGGATGGAAAAGTAACTGATAGAATTATGCATACGGCAGAACAATTAACAAAATCTGGTATATTAACAGAAGTTCTTCCTAACATATCAGGATTAATATGGGATAAGCTATTAATAAATGTTGCAGCTGGAGCGCTTAGCGGTGTGACAAAATTGCCGTATGGTGGTTTGTATGATACGTATGGACATTTTGTTCATCCTGAATTAAAACAAACAGGATTAGCTGCTATAAATGAAGGAATTGCAGTTGCAAAAGCAAATGGTATTGTTCTGACAACTTTTGATGCAGAAGAAATATGGTATAAAACATCAGCTGGTTTGCCGGATGGATTTAAAACATCAATTCTTCAAAGTTTAGAAAAAGGTGCAGTTACAGAAGTGGATTATATTAACGGGGCAATTGTAAGATGGGGTAAAAAATATAATATACCAACTCCTGTAAATGAAACATTAGTAGCATGTGTAAAAGGTTTAGAGTTTTGGCAACAAAATTATAATAATAAATAGGTGGGGCAT
>JARBUP010000317.1 GCA_029239575.1 Bacillota bacterium | reverse complement strand
GTTATCTGTTATTACAGATGAATTTGTCTTTATATTATTAATAATCTTGTTGAGGTTCTCCATTAAATCATCAAAGTACTTAGCAAGATTTCCTAACTGAGTGTCACTATCAGTTTTTATTCTAGCATTCAAATTCCCTTGAGCTGCTGCTTGAATAACATCGGAAAAACTCGAAATAAATTTTTCTCGATTTCTATTATTAATTTCTTCTAGCTTTTTCGACTCTATTTGTCTAACTTTAAATAAAATAACTGATAATGCTAAAATTAAATATATAACGATTGCGGTTGAAAGCTTAAATATAAATAAGTTCTTTTCTTTATCTAAAGCTTCTTTATACGCTCCTGGTGCAATTGAATAAGCTAATTTCCATTCTGAATCTCCTTCAATTTTCAGATCAGAAATTACAACATTAGCATCTTTAGCTTTAATTTTTTTTGTAGTTTCATGAATAAAATCTTTATTCCTTCTATCGGTAATAAACACACTATTTTCTTCATTATAGAGCATAAAATTCTCATTCTTAGGCATCTTAAATCCAAGCTCTTTAGCTTGTTTCTTGTCTTCATCGGTAATGATTAAAAAAGGAACATCTAGAAGCCTAGCTTCTAATATATTTGTTCTAAAAACGACTGAGACTATCCCTTTTACCTTTTCATCATGTCCGTAAAAAGGTACTGAATAAAGAATACCGAATGCATCCTTTACATTTCCAGTAGTCTTAGATAAATATTGTGTATTGTCACATGTTCTTACAGCAGGTGAGAACACAGCTGGAATTTCATCTAAATGACTGTAATTAAAAAATGGATATTTCTCTTTAAAATATTGTACTTGCTTTGGATAATACTCATACTCTGCATCTTCTGATTCTTCGGGAAAATCTTCATTAACTTCTTCATGACTATGTCCAGAATCAGTATTTTCTTCTTTAACAATTAAAGAATCATACATAAAAAATGGAACTTCTCCTTTATCCTTGTCTAGCCCATCGACAACAGCATAAATTTCTGAAACTGGTACGTTTTGTGCAAGATTATTGTAAAGCTGCTGAACTGTCATATGCCCATCTTTTGTAAATCTACCTGTAGCTATTACATCTTCTTCACCAATTCTATTACCGCCCTTAATATCTCTAATACTTGGCAAAAGTGAGATTGTTCTAGCAGTTTCGTACATATATTTGAAATCACTTTCAATATTCGTACTCATTTGCTTCAATTTCTTATTTTTGATATTTTCTCTAACTTCTTCGATTGCTTTTTCCTTTTGAGTATTGTAACCGCTTACTAAATAAAACACGCCACCACTAACGATCACAGTCAAAATCAATACTATTGTAAATTGCCATTTAAACTTGTAAAAAATCCCCTTCATTTCTCCCCACAACTCTCTTTTGTATAAAATTAGTATATTTTGTCAAAATTTATCAACTTATTCTATATTAACAAATTTAACATCGCTATAACATATGTTTTTTTATTACTTTAAAATATAATTTGCTACCCAAGGCAAAAAAAGATTCCTGTACTATATCTCAGGAATCCTTGAAAAACAAATATAATTTAGTAGTGAACTTCTTTAGGATTTGGACCGAATTTGTTAGATCCAGGATCACTGTCCTTTACTAAAAATACTATCATTACGATAAAACCTATTACAGGGATAATATTTATGAGTAGCCACCATCCACTTTTCCCAGTATCGTGGAGTCTTCTAACAGTAACGGCTAGTGAAGGTAGAAATACTAGTAAAGAATATATTCCAGATATGAGCATTGTTCCCATAGTAAAGTCAATTATTTGTAAAACTGTGATGATTATCATGTTGATTAAAGTAAACATCCAATATTCTTTTCTTCTAGCTCTGCCACTAAATGTTGCATACTTTTTTAAAACTGATGTATACCAATTCATAAGCACTCCTCCTAGATGTTTATTATGTTTAGCTTTCTATTAGGAGTTGAATATTATTCACATTTTACCAAACTTTGCCGTACTATTCACTTATGATTGCACTATGTAAAAGCTTTTTGCACCGCTTTTATTAAAGATTGCACCGTGTTGCAGCATTTTTGCACCACTTTGTCGAATTAAAAAGACCCAAACAAAATGTTGGGTCTAAATACATAATATTATTTACTTTGCAAAACTAAACCTATCTATTTCCCAAGTTCTACCTTCTTTTTTCAGGCTGTCTGATGTTCTCTTCAGATACATATGACTCACATTGTTACCTTGATCTGGAACTGGGTCATTCCAAGTTGCATCAAGATGGTACCACCCATCACTAAATTTAACAATATTCCATGCATGTGGAGTTTTTGCTACCCCAGTTACAATATGCGATGGAATTCCCGCTTTAGTGAGCATTAGTTGTACAAGTAATGCGTAGCCTTCACAAACAGCACTCTTTTCTCCAAATAAAGCATCATAATCTGAGCGTTTTTGTAAAGTTGTATCGTAAGCAACATTTCTAACTATAAAGTCATTTATTTCTGTTATTTTATCATCTACGCTCATATTGGGGTTGATAATACTCTGCAGAACTTGTGTAACGGCCATATCAACTTGTTGGTATTGAGCCTGAGTAGTTTTATATTTAAATTTTATAGTTACAACCACTTTTGGTGAATCGTTATATGAAATTGTATTTACGTTGTATTCATTTATCAAATATCTAAAATAGACACTTTTATAATCGCTACTATTATCATACTTAACTGTTTTTTCTACCAACTTAAATGGGGTATTATCCTCAGTTAGCCATGCTTTACCAACATAATTAATTTTAACTTCATCATTCATTTGCATGTAACTAGACTTTACTGCAGCTTGAAATGCAGCCACTGTTGATACACTAATTGCGTCTTTGGGTAATTCATCCGTTACCTTACTCGAAGCTGCTTTGGCTATTTCAGCTTCGTTAATTAAATCCTTATGTTGATTATTTGCTTTTTTTGCATTATATCTATTAAGTTCTTGCCTAACTTGATCCTTTATCTTTTCAATGGAAAATTTGTCACTAATTTTCAAGAAGTTGTTTGAAGGATAGAATATAAAAACAATACAAATTAGAGCCAATATTGTAATTAATTTTTTCATACATCAGGCCCCCATAATGCAATATTTATAACTTTATTATAACAAATTACAGTTACATATAAAAAGTGCTACATTATATATAACAAATTTATTTAAAAATTATGTGACCATTATAGAAGGTTATTTGTGTTAATAGTGAGAGGAGGCTGTTACTTCATGCAAAAATATTCACTACCGGTAGAGGATTATTTTTCACAAAAATATGAATTATATGGCAAAAT
>JARBUP010000316.1 GCA_029239575.1 Bacillota bacterium | reverse complement strand
TATAATGAAATATGTGTAGTATCAGTAAGAATGTAATAAAGGAGTGAATCTCTTGTTTAACCTGGAGTCAGTTTTAATTGTTTTATTCTTGATAGTTACACTTATTTCAGTTTATGAATATAAAATAATTCAATTTCATAAGAATCAACTAAACAATTATGAAGCAGTAAGAAAAAAGCTTTTTGAAACAAATGAATTGATTTCTAAAACTAATGATGAAGATAAAATATATTCAATTGTACTTGATACTATTATGGATATAATTCCAAATGCTACCAATGGAAGTATTCTTCTTTATAATAATCTAGATGAAAGATTTCATTACAAAGTAGTTAAAGGTTTTGTAAAGGATTTAGAGAGTTTTTCACTTAAAAAAGAAGAAGTATATCTTTTTAAAATAAATGAGTTTAAAGAAACTGTTATAATAAATAACCCTGGAGAGTTTGATAGAAATAATATATGTAAAGAAACTATTGATCAGTTCGAAAAAATGAATGCACTGGATATAGCATGCACTATATCTGCTCCTATTTACATTGATAATCAGTTTATGGGTTTATTGAATGTGGATACTAATATTCCAGAACACACTTTTTCAGAAAAGGATGTATATCTGTTAAATCAAATAAAGTGTGAATTAGAACTAGCTATAAAAAATGCTCTGGCTCAAACCAAATTGAAGTACTTGGCAAATTATGATGAGCTGACAGGATTAATTAACAGAAGAATGTTGAAAAAGGAATTTGATAAAGAAGTTGAGGCCATTAACAATAAAAAGGCACCTTTTAGCGTGGTAATGATTGATTTAGACAATTTTAAGTTTTTCAATGATAAGTATGGTCATCATTATGGAGATATGGTCCTTAAAAAGTATACAGAATTGTTGAAAAATTCCGTAAGAAAATCAGATATTGTTGCAAGACTTGCAGGAGATGAATTTGTCATTATATTTAAAGAACTTACAAAAGAAATGGCAGAAATTAAAATGGAACAAATATCGAAAGTCATTTTAACAGAGGAGTTTAACGGTGTTATATTAGGTTTCAGCTATGGAATATTTGAAGTTAAATCTAAAGACATCGGGAACTTTGATAAAGTATTAGCTCATGCAGATGCAAAAATGTACGAAAATAAAAAAGTAAAGGTTTATTAGACCTTCAGTATAGCATATACAAAAATTCACACTATTGAGTGTGAATTTTAATATATTCATATAATTTTTCAGGTGTCAGTGGTTTGCTGTAATAGTAACCTTGGATTATGTCACAGCCAATTCTTTTTAATATATCAACTTGCTCTTTAGTTTCAACTCCTTCAGCAACAACCTCTATACCTAAAACGTGAGCTGCTTGAATAATACCTTCTATTAAAACTTCATTTTGCTTTTCATTAATATTATCGGTAAATGCTTTGTCGATTTTTATATAGTCAAATTGGTTTGATGTTTTCATTAAATGTACCAGTGAATTGTGCCCTGAACCATAATCATCTAAGGATATTTTTATTCCTTTTTCTCTCATTTCTTTTAAAATCATCAAAGTGTTTTCTTCATCTTCAATTATGGATCTTTCAGTAAGTTCAAATTCTATTGACGAGGTATCTACATTATTTTCATTAAGGCATTTTAGTGTATAATTTATTATTGAATAATCACTTAAATCAATTGAGGATAGGTTAATAGATACCGTAATATTTATTCCTGAGTCCTGCCATTTTTTTATTTGAATTACTGAGTTTAAAATGACCCACTTGGTTATTTCGTTTATAAATCCGACATCTTCTGCCATTTCGATTAACTGTGATATGGAAAGATTAGCGTGGGCGTCTTGCTTAATTCTCAATAATGCTTCTGCTCCAACAAACTCATTAGTATCAACATTTACTTTTGGCTGATATTCTAAATAAAACATATCATTTTGCAATGAATAATATAATGAAACCAAAGTATCATAATATTTCATGCTCTCAGCTTCTAAATAGTTATCATAAACGGTTATTACATGTGCCTTGGAACATTGGGACATTACTCTTCTTAATTTAGAGATTATTTCTTCTATTGTAGTTCCATGCAGTGGGTAATTGATAATTCCGCCTTTAATAATTAATGAAATTGGAAGTGTATCAACATACATGGGCTTTTTTGTTTTTTCTGCAAATGAGTTAGCCATTTGATTAGCTGTAATGCAGTCTAAATCAGGAATGACAATGATAAACTTATTTGTGCCCACTGTATATATACTGCAGCATTTAAATTGTTTTTCTGCGTATTTTATTAAGTTAATAAATGATTTAATACCTATATCATGGTTTACATATTGATTTATCATTTCCATATTATTATATTCAAAAATAACCATGGAAAATTCATTGCATTTTTTTTCTTTTATCATCAAGGTTAAGTCCTCGATAAATTTATTAATGTTCGGGTATCCCGTAATTACATCTGTATAGGCTCTTTTCTTTTCTTTATCATGCATTTTTACAATATATTCAATCAACAAGCCATTGACAATAACTATTAATATGAACATTATTATCCTGAATATCCACGATTTTGTATCCTGCATTATTCCTTGACTGACAACAAATGGCATAGATGGTCCAAGAAGCACTCCTGCAATTATTGAAGTGATAATCCCCGCTTTGATTCCAAAAATAAATACGGATAAAAGAATGGGAATATACATTATATGAACAAATGCAGTTGTTCCACCCGTGAAGTAAATGATGACGCGAAAAATCAATATAATTGCTAATATTGCTATACATGCAAGTACTTTAAAAAGTTTATTCTCTTTATACTTCCCGTAACCTACAAATTTTAATAACATAGGTCCCCCTATTTAAATGCATATGTTACATAAAATGGTTTTAATAATATGATACATTAATTATAAAACGTTGTCAAACACTGTATTTTTTTGTCGAAAATCTCATATTCTACAAATAAATATGCTTAAACATATGAAACTTTTTAATTGGTAAATAAAAGAATTATTTTTTTACATATGGTCATCCTAAATATGAATATAAATATATGGAGGGTTATATGTCCGAAACAGTTTTAGAAAGAATGGAAGGTCGCGTAAGTTACCATGATTCCGTTGAAGAAATGCTGAAAAGAATTAAAGAAGATGGATTATCAAGTGTATTTTCAAGATGGCCTGAACAAGAGAAAATACGCTGTACATTTTGTCTGCAAGGCTTGAGCTGCCAACTTTGTACTCAGGGTCCATGCAGAATCAGCGAAAAATCCGGAGCTACAAAGGGAGTTTGTGGAATTGGTCCTGACGCTATGGCAATGCGTAATCTTTTAATGCGCAATAT
>JARBUP010000315.1 GCA_029239575.1 Bacillota bacterium | reverse complement strand
TCAAGACCAAAAGCTCTACCAGCACCACCCATAAGAGCTATACCACCGAAAATAAACCATAATATTTCAATACCAGCCATTGCTGACAATATAAAGTTAATACATAAGAATACAGAAGCAGCACTTGCAAGGAATGTAAATAAACCAGCTATTATAGCAAGACCTATACCAATCTCAGCAAGAACAATCATAACTTGAAATTGGAATCCAAAGGGTTTAAGTATATTCATAAAAGAAGTAAATATAGCTGGAGGATTCTCTAATAAAGGCTTTACTGCATTTGCTGCTGATTCGGCTGTTTCAGATGCAGCAGAGGTTGCGTCTGAAAGAAACATTGGAACTTTAATTTCTTTGAACCAGCCTTCATTTATCTTCTTAATTCCTTCATATAACCACATAGAACCAATATACAATCTTAAAACCACTAACCAAAGAGTAGAGGATTTAGCGGATAAATGTCCACCTACAAAAGAACGTCTATCTTCAATATTAAAGAATTCATGACTTAGATATTTAAGAATTAAATAAAAACCACCAACTCCAAATAAATAGTGAAGATTTACTATATGTTTCATTAACATAGCAAAGAACCCTGATAATTTAATTCCATTTAAATTAGCTACAGCATAATGACTTCCTACTGAAACCATAAAACCATGGTAGCTTGATTTGAAAACTTTCTTTTCTTTCTTTTCTATGTCAGCAGCTATATTATGTGCTGCTGTTTCAGCAGTTTGTAATGCAGCTTCAACGATTTGTGGTAAGCTTTTGCTTTCACCTTCTTCAATCCAAGCACAATCCCCTACAACATAAACATTTTCTTTATCTAATGCTTGCATATATTCATTAGCATTTATTCTGCATCTATTTGTTAAAGTTAAACCTATATTTGAACAAAAAGAATTTCCTTGAATTCCACAAGTCCAAATAAGAGTATTTGTAGATATCTTACGACCATCTTTTAATGTAACTTCATCAGTAGATACTTGAGTTATAGGCGCATTTGTTAATATCTCAACTCCATGACGTGTAAGCCAGTTAAAGGTCTTTTTAGCACCTTCTTCATCAAGAATATTAAGTATTCTACCCATAGCTTCAACAACGAGAAGTTTAACTTCAGACTCGTCCACGTTATATTCTAATGAGAGTTTCTTTTTCCACTCTACAAGTTCACCAATCATTTCTATTCCTGTAAAACCAGCACCTGCAACAGCAAAGGTTAGCATAGCTTGTCTTTTCTTTGCATTTCTTTCTTTGCTCGCTAGTTTAAACATGTTTTCTATATGATGTTTTATTTTAATTGCATCATTCAAAGACCATAAAGAAAAAGCGTTGTCTTTAACTCCAGGAACTCCGAAATCAGCAGGTTCACTACCAGTTCCTATTATTAAATAGTCATAGGAATATTCATTATAATCGGTAGTTAAACTTTGATTTTTTAAGTCAATTTTTTGAACTTCTTCAGTTACGATTTTAACCTTAGATCTGTGAAATATTTTCTTTAAATCTACTTTCACAGATTCAACATCTACTCTCCCACCAGCAATTTCATGAAGTTCAGTCATCAAGGTATGGTAAGGATTTCTGTCAATAAGTGTAATCTCTACATTTTCATTTTTTTTAAACTTCTTGCCAAGAAGTTTTGCAGAATGAACACCACCATAACCAGCGCCAATAATTGCTATACGCCTTACATTTTCCATGTTTATCCCTCAGCTTTCTTGTTAAAATATTCTCATTCATATTTTATACTTAATTTATATATTTGTCTAGATAATTATTATTCCAGTTATAAAATCATTAAAATCAAAAAAATATTTTAATTTTACGACAAAACATCGTTTGTTATTACACAAACATAAGATATATTAAAGGTTTTCATAAAAATGCATGAATTAAATTTTGTTGATTATACAACTATAAAATAAGTATGCTATAATATTAATTTGATTATACATAATTCATTTAAATATAGTTAACCATTTCTAAAGATGGTTAACTTTAAACATTAATAAATTCAACAGAGAGAATTTCGATGGTTCAACGAATTTTTTCTGTTGATAAGTTCAGATATAAAGTTAACCATTTCTATTCTGAAAGCGAGGGTAAAATGTGATAAAGTTAAGAAGATATGTAGCAGTAATGATGGCAGTAATACTTATACTTATTATAACCACATCCTGCAGTATAAAGCAAAATGAATGGATTTCTAAAACAGAATTATTATTAGGTACCTCATGCAATATAAAAATTTATGGCTATAAGGATGAAAAAATTTTCATTAAAGCTTTTAATAGAATAAGAGAGATTGAAGATGAGATGACAATTAATAAATCTGGAAGCGAAATAGATGAGGTTAATGCTGCAGCTGGAATGTATGCAGTTAAAGTATCGGAAGATACTTTTTATACTGTTAAGAAAGGATTAGAATATTCAAGTATATCAAAAGGAAGGTATGATATTACAGTAGGTACATTAGTTAAGTTATGGGGTATAGGTACGGAGAAAGCAAAAGTCCCATCACTTGATGAAATTAATGCTAGTAAGAAATATATTAATTATAAAGATGTAATTATGGATGACAATGCTAAGACAATAATGTTAAAGAATAAAGGTATGATTATTGACCTTGGTGGTATCGCAAAAGGTTATGCCGCCGATGAAGTTGCTAAAGTACTTAAAGAAAATGGTGTTAAACATGCAATAATTAATCTCGGAGGAAATGTATTGACAATGGATGGCAATCCTAATGGTGATTTGTGGAGAATTGGCGTTCAAAACCCATTTTCAGAAGAACGAGGCGTGAGTATAGGAACTATTGAAGTTAAAGATAAGACTGTCACCACTGCTGGTATCTATGAGAGGTATTTAGAGTATAATGGAAAAAAATATCATCATATTTTAGATATAGACACTGGGTTTCCTGTGGAGAATGAGTTAGTGGGAGTAACAATAATTACAGCTTCTTCAACAGAAGGTGATGGAATTGATACTGCTATTTTACTTATGGGGTTGGAGAAAGGTTTGGAATTTGTAAAAAGTCAGAAAGACATGGAGGCTATTTTTGTTACTAAGGATAAGGAAATATATCTAACTCCAGAAATCAAAACTAATTTTAAACTGACGAATAAAGCATTCACTATAAAGTAGTAAAATGCTTTTTAGATAAAAAAATGAAGGTGCTGCTTCAAAATAATTTACCTTGAAGCAGTACCTTTTTACAAGTAAAAATAAAAACAAAGTAGACAGTATATTGCATATTTTGATATAATCTTATGGCAGAAGAAAAATCAATATATTTTGGGGGAAAAAAATGTTTTTGAAAGCAATAATTTCGGTAATAAT
>JARBUP010000314.1 GCA_029239575.1 Bacillota bacterium | reverse complement strand
CGTGCCCATTCAATTCCAAATCTATAAATTTTTATACACATTTCAGCCATTATATCCGCATCTTCTTTCCAACGTGTGTAGTGATCAGTAGCTCTTGCAGGATTTGAATTATCTTTTATTTTACCTTGATGATACCAATTATTCCAACTGCTGTTACATTCGCCACCCTCAATTTGCATTGGTGATGTTGCAACACCTAATTCAAGATGTTTTTTAAGTTCAAAACTCATGATAACCCCCAAATTATTAATTATTAATATATTATACCCAGATTTATTAACGATGAATAAATTTAATAATATTCATTTTATAATTTATGATATTATATACATGTTTTATTCGCCTTTTTATAACTTTAAAAAACTTTATATTATAAGAAGAATACACATATTTGAAAAAGCATATCTGTATCTAATTTAAAGATATATGTTTTATTATTCTTGACACCTTTTCGTTTATCCTTTAAAATTAATAAAAATATAATATTAATATATTTCAAATTATAAAATTACAATTATAAATGAAATACAAATACTTTTATTAAACAAGAAAGGGAACAAAATGACTATTAACAATGAAATAATAAAAAGCAATCCTGAAAAAATATCAGAAAATTTAATAGAAAGAGCAAAGAAATTATCCCCATCATTATTAGCAGATGCAATGAGTTCTTTTGGAACTATGAATTATGCTATCAAACCTGTTAAAGAGGGAATGAGGGTTTTAGGAACTGCTATAACCGTAAAAGTTAAACCAGGAGATAATTTATTTTTACATAAATCAATTTATTTAGCAGGAAAAGGATTTGTAATAGTGCTTGATTCTAATGAAAATAAAACTTGTGCTGCGTGGGGAAATATGATGACATTAGGTGCTCTTGCAATGGGCGTGGAAGGTGTTGTATTGGATGGAGCAGTTAGAGATTTAGCTGAAATAAGAGAACTTGGTCTTCCTATATTTGCAAGTGCAGCTGTTCCTAATGGCCCCACAACAAACGGCCCAGGAAGAATTAATGGAATGATTACTTGCGGAGGAGTTTCTGTAAATCCTGGAGATTTAATATTTGGAGATGATGATGGTGTTGTTGTAGTGCCTCCAAATTTATTAGAGGAAGTTTTGTTAAAAGCTGAAGCTAAAGCAAAAACTGAAGAAATAAGGGTTAAAGAATTAGCAGAAGGAAAATTAGAACCTGATTGGGTAAGAGAAAAAGTAGCTAATTTATTAAATTTTTAATTATAATTTACATTATGCATATATGATATTTTATTGGAAAAATTATTAAAGCTTATAAAGTCGAAGACTATAAAAAAATAATAAAAAACAATAGGTGTCATATGAATTACAGCGATTTAATTAATAGGGCTTATGAAATTAGCGAAAAATATAATGTTATATTAAAAGGCAATATTGTAATTAGCGACAACGTTAATTGTATTATTTTTGCCCATTATTGCAAGAGCACACTGTTTTATAAAGATTTTTTTAATGTTACAAAGGATACATTAAAAGTAAATAAATTAGCAAATAAAAATTTAAAGGAAATAAAAAAACTAATTGAGAGTAATGGCTATAAAAAAATTTGGACTAAAGGTGTATTTTCTATTTATGGGGATTTAAGACCTTTAGCTGTTGAGGCCGGATTTGGTAAATGGTCTGAAAGTGGTATTATTTCAAATGAAAAATATGGAACAAATTTTTTAATTTCTGCTGTTTTCTTTAAATAATATAAACAAAACAAAACCTTGTTTGCATCATAACAAGGTTTTGTTTTGTTATATATTATAAATTATATGTAGAAAATCATTGAAATTTGTATTATAATAAATATATCACAATTAAAAATCAAACATAATAAAACAAAGGGGGATGATTTTATGATTGCTAAAGAAAAAATAAAAATACTTCACATCGTTAAAGGGTTCGATAAAATCATCATTACATTTATATTTTCTATACTTCTATTTGTTTTTTCAGCATATTTTAATAACTTTTTTACAGAAATTATGTCTGTAGCAACATATTTAACTTGGCATAATTTATTTGAATTTGCAAGTATATTAGCATCATTTTCCATATTCATAGTTACATATTATATTTATGAAGAATCAAAAAAATTAAGGATGATTGTAGTTGGTTGTGCATTTTTATTGATGGGTTCTTTAGATATATTTCATACTTTAAGCTATAAAGGTATGGCTGATTTTTTTATTCCTAATACCTGCGCTAATAGGGCAACAACTTTCTGGATATTATCAAGATCAATTGGCAGCATTGTTTTTTTAACTGCCACATTTATACCAAGAAAAACAAAAAGTAATATAAATAGATATTATTTTGTATATCCAACTTCCGTTCTTGTTATAGCTTTACTTTTAATTGTAACATATTATCCAAACTTTTTTCCACCAATGTTCATAGAAGGACAAGGTCTTACTAATGAAAAAATTTTCATGGAATATATGATTATTATATTAATGATTATTACATTTGTAAGATATTCAATTAGTTATAAGCAATATAGTTTAAAGCAAGATTATCTTTGTATGTTAGCTATTCTGTATTTAATTTTAAGTGAATTTGCATTTTTAAGTTATGGAAGCGTATATGATGCTTATAATTATATAGGACATATTTATAAAACTATTGCTTATTTTATTTTATTTAAAGCAATATATGCAGATAATGTTATTATTCCTTATCGTGAAATGAATAGAACTAAAAATGAATTAAAGGAATATTCAGAAAACCTAAATATACTTGTAAAGCAAAGGACAAAAGAGCTTGAAGAAATTAATGGCATACTTATGATGGATATAGAATATGCAAGAGAAATGCAGTCTTTACTTCTTCCAGCTTATATACCACAAGATAGTTTAGTGTCTTTTAATGCAGGATATTTTCCAGCAGAACGCCTTAGCGGTGACTTTTATAATATAATAAAATTGGATGAAAATAATATTGCAATTTACATAGGAGATGTTTCAGGCCATGGAGTTTCAGCTGCAATGCTTACTATGTTTGCAAATCAGAATATTAAACCAATAAAACAAGAAGATGAAGAACATCATAGTGATATTGAAATAATTTCACCTGGATATGTTTTAAAGAGCCTTTATAAAACATTTAATAAAACCAATTTTAAAGTTGAAACATATATTGTAATGCTCTATGGAATTTATAACACAAAAAGTAAGTGTTTTACATATGCATCTGGAGGAATCAATGTTAAACCTATAATTATTAAAAAATCTGGTGAAATATTGGACATGAATTTAAGTGGATTTCCAATTTGCAAATTCGGCGATGTGTTTATGCCTTTTTATGAAAATGAAACAATTCAGCTACAAACAGGGG
>JARBUP010000313.1 GCA_029239575.1 Bacillota bacterium | reverse complement strand
GACAAAATAGGAATACCGGATTTATATGTTGAAAACTATGGCAAATATAAGGCTAAAATAGATTTCAGATATTTACAAAATGAATTAAAAAATAATGAAGATGCAAAATTAATTTTAGTAACAGCTATTAATCCAACACCAGCAGGTGAAGGAAAAACAACTACTACAATAGGTTTAGGTGATTCTCTTTCAAGATTAAACAGAAAAACTATCATAGCTCTTCGTGAACCATCATTAGGACCTGTTTTTGGAGTAAAAGGTGGAGCTGCAGGTGGAGGATATGCACAAGTTGTTCCAATGGAAGACATTAATCTTCACTTTACAGGAGATTTTCATGCAATAGGAGCTGCAAACAATTTACTTGCTGCAATGATTGATAACCACATTCATCAAGGAAATGAACTTGATATAGACACTCGCCGCATATTGTGGAGAAGAGCTGTTGATATGAACGACAGACAATTAAGACGTATTGTAAATGGTCTTGGTGGAAAAACTGAAGGCGTAGTTAGGGAAGACGGATTTGATATAGTTGTTGCGTCAGAAGTAATGGCAATATTCTGTCTTTCAAATGATATAAATGATTTAAAAGAAAGATTATCAAAAATAGTAGTAGCATATTCAAGAACAGGGGAGCCTGTTACTTGTGGACAAATAAAAGCTCAAGGAGCAATGGCAGCATTGTTAAAAGATGCTTTAAAACCAAATTTAGTTCAAACATTAGAAGGTACACCTGCATTCATACACGGCGGACCATTTGCTAACATAGCTCATGGATGTAACTCTGTTATAGCTACAAAAATGGCAAGTAAAATGGCAGATTATGTAGTAACAGAAGCAGGCTTTGGAGCAGATCTTGGAGCTGAAAAATTCATAGACATTAAATGTCGTATGACTGGACTAAAACCAAGTGCAGTTGTTATTGTAGCAACAGTAAAAGCATTAAAATATAACGGCGGAGTAGCTAAAGCAGATTTAGGAGCTGAAAATCTTAAAGCTTTAGAAGCTGGACTTCCAAATTTATTAAAGCATGTTGAAAATATAACTCAAGTATTTAAACTTCCAGCAGTTGTTGCAATAAATAAATTCCCAACTGATTCTGAAGCTGAATTAAATTTAATAAAAGAAAAATGTAAAGAATTAGGCGTTAATGTTGCTTTATCAGAAGTGTGGGGTAAAGGTTCAGAAGGCGGAGAAGAATTAGCTAATGAAGTTTTAAGATTAACTGAAACAAACAGCCAAATGGAATTTGTTTATGATTTAGATGCACCTATAAAAGAAAAAATTAAAGCAATAGCTAAAAAAATGTATGGTGCTGATGATGTTGATTTTGCTCCAAAAGCAAGCAAAGAAATAGCTAACTTTGAAAAATTAGGCTTTGGAAATTTACCAATATGCATGGCTAAAAATCAGTATTCTTTAACAGATGATGCTAAAATTTTAAGGAGCAGGATTCATAGTTGCTTTAACTGGTGACATAATGAAAATGCCAGGACTTCCAAAAGTACCAGCTGCTGAAAATATAGATGTTGATGTTGACGGAAAAATTAAAGGATTATTTTAAGTAGACTTTAAATATTTAACATAAGGAGAATAAAAATTGAGTTCAGTTTGTTTATCACCAAAAGAAACATCGGATGCTTTAATAGAAACCTCTATAAAAAAAGCATCTTATACAACTGTAAAAAGATTGCTATTGGGTTTTATGGCAGGGATTTACATTGCACTTGGATCACAGGGATTTTTAGTAACATATGATAATGCTTTAATCAGAGCATCTGTTTTCCCAGTTGGATTAATGCTTATAGTACTTGTCGGTGGAGAATTATTTACTGGAAATTGTTTAATGACATTTGGTTTAATTCAAAAAGAAATAACATTAAGAGATTATTTAAAAACTTTAGCACAAGTGTTAATTGGAAATTTTTTAGGCGCTTTATTTATTGTTGCTCTTTTGTATTTTGGAGGAGTGTATAATAAACCTGAATTGGCTGAAGCAGTTATAAAAGTTGCAAAAGCAAAAACATCATTATCATTTGTTCAGGTTTTATTTAAAGGTATTTTATGTAATATTCTTGTTGCTTTAGGTGTTTGGTTTGCTTCTGCTTCAAAAGATTTAACAGGAAAATTATTAGGTTGCTGGTTTCCAGTAATGCTTTTCGTTCTTTGCGGCTATGAACATGTTGTTGCAAATATGTTTTTCCTACCTATGGGAGCTGTTCTTGACTCATCAATAACGGTATCTAAAATAGCTGCTAATTTAATACCTGCAGCGTTAGGAAACTTTATTGGTGGAGGATTAGTTTTACCGATTATTTATAACAAAGTATATTATAATTAAATTAGAGTATAAACCCTTTACTTGTTAAAGGGTTTTTCTAAAATTTATGCTATAATTAATTAGATAAATAAGATTTAAGTAAATCATATTTAAGGAGATTAGTATGAAAATTAAATTAATTAAAGATAATGATGTTAAAACTTCTATTTGGGCTGGCGGTGAAAGTAGACAATATTACATTTTCCCTACTGACTCAAGTTATGCAGAAAGAAATTTTTGTTTTAGAGTAAGTATGGCAACTTCAACTTCTGATGAAGAAGCAAAATACACAAGTCTTGAAAATATTACTCGTCATTTAATAATGTTAGAAGGCAGTGCCCATTTATTTCACAAAAATCATTATGATATTTTAATGAATCCATATGAAGAAATTGATGTGTTTGACGGCGGTTGGGAGTCATGGGCCATTGGAAAAGTTACTGATTTTAACTTAATGCTTTCAAATAATGCCCACGGAAAAATGGCAGTTGTTTTAAATGATGGGGATTATGCGCTTGGTGGAATATGTAAAAATTGTAATAAGAAATATAACAGAACTGCTTTTTACTGTGGTCAGGGAAGAGCTGATATTTACTTATCAACAGGAGAATTTGTTAGTATATCAAAAGGTGATCTCCTTTTAATAGAGGATATTAATATAGATGCAAATGCGAAGATTTTACTCTTTGATTCAAAACTTGTTAGTATGGATATTTGTTGCTATTAAAAATATATAAAAAATACAAAATATAATCCTCAAAATTTGCTAATGAATGCAAATACGGAGGATTATTTATTATTAGATATATTAATATATATTGTTATTTAAGTTTATAGTAATATAGGATTTGCCTATAGCAGTTTTTAATTATAATTATATAGGCTGACTATTTTCAAAATATTCATATATAAGATTTATAAATTCTTTTGAAGCTTTTGACATATACATGTTTGGATTTGTTGAAATACATGTATCCCAAAATGCATTTTCATTTTCAATCATATAATAATCAGCTTCATATTGTCCTTCAAAAATCTTAATGTAACTTAATGGTATCATTGTAATTCCATAGCCTGTACTTGCAATTCTTCTTGCAGTTTCAAAATTATTTAATGCTAAAGCAACATTTGGATTTATTCTTGCTGTATTAAATATGATATCGCAAATTTGCCTTATTCTTTTGCTTTTTTCTAAAAGAACAAATTTTTCGTCTTTTAGAAAATTTATATTAATAAATGGATAGGGGTGATTCCCTATTGTTTTAAATTTTTTTATTATATGTTGACCTTTCTTAGTTACAATTACAAAAGGATCCCTAAATAAAATATCATTTTTAATGCATGAATTATCAATCAATGGGTGAGTGTGCATGATTCCGAAGTCAATAGATCCATTTAACAATGACTTTTCAATTTCAGTCCCAGTCAATTCTTTAACATAAATTTCTATATTTGGATGCTTTTTAGAATAACGGTTAATTAAATCTGGAAGCATATATGTACCTAAAAAACCGGTTATTCCAAATGTAATTCTCCCACTTACTAAATCATTTATATAGGTTATCTCATTTCTAAAATCATCATAAATATTAAGTATTTCTGTTGCAGTTAAATAGTATTTTTCTCCTGCAAAAGTTAAAGTCATACCATCTGGATTTCTGATGAAAAGTTTTGCTCCTATTTCTTCTTCTATTTTTTGAACAGCCTGACTTAAGGAAGGCTGGGCTACAAATAATTTTTTTGCAGCTTTAGAAATACTTTTTTCATCAGCTATGGTTTTAATATATAATAATTCTCTTTCGTTCATAATTAGTTCTCCAACTTATAGGTTTTACCTATATCAATTAATAGTATTTTAGTTTTAGGTTATATGTTAAATCATTGTACAATTAATATTTGAATTTTTCAATAAGAATTATTATGTAAAATGAAAGAAAAATTTATAGACGAAAATTAGATGCTTAAATTATATAATATAAATAAATGATTCAAAGGAGGATTTTAGAGTAGAAACCAGTGCGTTAAGTACCGAAGGATGGGAAGTTGCCTTCGGGCGAGAAGCTATATAAGCTTGCGATACAGTTTCGCATCCGCTAATTGAAAGCTTCTTTCTTAAAAAAATGAAAGGAGAATAAAATGAATAAAAATGTTTTAAAAGAAAGTATAAAAATAGATACACAATCGCTAGTTTTAATGGGTACTTTGATAGCTATAGAAATAGTGCTGTCGCGTTTTTTATCTTTATCTGCGTGGAATATGAGAATAGGTTTTGGATTTGTTCCTTTAGCAATTGCAGCTATGCTTCTTGGACCTGTTAAAGCTGGAATTGTGGGAGCAGTTGCTGACATAATCGGTGCAATTTTGTTTCCTACAGGTGCGTTTTTTCCTGGATTTACACTTACTGCATTTTTAAAAGGTGTAGTTTATGGGTTGTTTTTGTATAAAAAACAAAATAATTTAAGAATTTTCATTGCAGTT
>JARBUP010000312.1 GCA_029239575.1 Bacillota bacterium | reverse complement strand
ACTCCATAGAAGCATGTAATTGCTGTTGAATAAAGTCCTAAAAATAATATTATGGAATAAAATGACCCGAACATAGGTGATATGGAATTTGCTAATTCAACCATAGGTAAAGAAGCATTACCAACTACTTGAATATTTCTTTGCAATGCTGTGTATAAAGCAAAAGCACAAATACCAAGACACATGCCTCCTATAAGAGAACCTGACATAAGTGTTTTATCACTATTGGATTTTTGCCCCATGGGCACCAATACTGCTATAGCTATTACAAAATTAAATGAAACATATAAAATTCCAGACAAAGACCAATGCTTAATCAATGGACTTGAGTTTACTACAATTTCCTTCGCCGTATCAGCAACTGAAATAGGATTTGCTATAAAGTAAACGCCCATTCCTAATGCTCCTAAAACCATAAAAGGTACAATAGCCGACAACACTTTTACTATACCATCAAGTCCTGCAAACAAACTGATGATCAACAACGAACATAAAATAATGCCACCGGCATATGCTGGCAAGCCAAATGCTGTATTAAAAGTTGTACCTGATGCAGCAATCATAATAGTCAATGTGCCAAACAGTGTAAATGTTATTAATATATCAGCAAATATTTTTGGCAATTTAGACCCACCAAATGAGATAACTTTTTCATAATTTGTACAATTTAATTTTTTACCCAATACTAGTGGTAAATAAGCATAAATAATAAATAATACTGTCGCAACTACGAGAGAAAATAGTCCTTGTTTCTCAAAAGCATTAAAAAATTGTAAAATTTCCTGTCCTGAAGCGTATCCAGCTCCAATCACCGTTCCAACATATGTGGAAGCGATTCCAAACGCAGTAACTCCTGATTTCTTTTCCATTTAATTCCTCCAATAACATTTTACTAAATGTATTTTAATCGAGGACTTTCATATTTCTTCGGTAAGTTTCATACGCTATAAAAAATTTTAATAAAAAAGGTATCGATAATAAAAAATAATTATCAATACCTTCAAAATATCACATTTCCATTTCACTGTAATAAACTATGCCGTCTATGAATTTTTTCAAATTCACCGTTCCTCTTTTTTGACTTTTTCCCCTGATAAAATCCATTTCTAATTTAATTTGTTCGAAATTATATAATCCATTGGAGTATTCAGTAAATATTTCATTCATATAATCTTCTATTCCAATATTCGCCAAATTAATCATACCTACAGTGGCCGCCCGTCTAATTCTTTGCTCCATGATTTTTGGATTATCATGAAAATGACTGCAAAGTTCGGATACAGAAATATCAGACATTCTTTTTTTTGTTTCAATTAAGTATTTTGCTGCATTTATTATGTCTTGGCTGCCTGATTCGCTGAGTATTCCTATTCTCTGCATCACCCTTTTTATACCTGCAACTTTATCATCTTTATTTTGTTCTGAAGAAACTGTACTTTGACCCACAGGAAATAAGCTTTGAATCATTTCGAGTTTCTTATTCATTTCCAATTTTTCTATAACTTTTTTAATTACTGTTTGGACTTCAATTGCATCAATAGGCTTTGATATGAAAAATTCCACACCGCTCTCATATGCTTTTGATACCATCTCTTTGGATGATACCTGAGAAATCATTATATACTGTGTGTTAGGATTACTTTTCTTTAGTTCCTTGACCAAACTAATGCCATCCTTATCAGGCATGAGCAAATCCAACAAAACCAAATCTGGACTCAATGCAGCAATATCTTCTGCAGCATCAAGCCCATTGTAAGCTTTTCCTAAAACCTCGCCTAAATCTTTATCCGTTATTATTTTTTCGAGAATTTTAACTATATTTCTGTCATCATCAGCTATGAATATTTTCATCTGTAACTTCCTCCAAAAATATTTTCGGTATTCTAATAATAAAGTCAGTTCCAAACCCTATCTTAGACTTCACATCTACTTTTCCATTAAGCTGTTCTTCTACAATATATTGAACTATGCTAAGCCCAAGCCCTCTGTTTATTTCACCTGTATCATAATTAATTTTAGTTGAAAAACCTGGCGAAAATATTTGCTTCAAATCATCTTCTTCAATGCCTTCTCCATTATCAGAAACTTTAAAAACATGTTCCTGATCATGAATTTTATGTATAACACTGATTTTTGCATTATTTTGAGATTCTTCAATAGCATCCATGCTATTCATTATTAGATTTCTCAAAACAGACATGAGATAATAATGTTTTGATGTATAAAAATTTTCACCTAAATCAAATTGGAAATCTATGTTTTTGTTATTGATTTTGGATTCCCTTTTCATGGTTTCAAGAAGGATATTGTTTATATCCTTGTATTCCATACCGCTGTCCTTAAGCTCATTTTGTGTTATATCTTTAATTCCTCGAACAACCAGACCATTTTCCTTTTTTATTTCATGAACGTCCTTTGCAATGGTCAATGCTTTATTCGCCCAGCTTTCCTTTTCTTCGTTGCTTCTGATTTGTTCAAACAGTTCATATGACTGAGTCATAACTTTTTCTATATTTTCCATGTTTTTTTCAATCCAGAATAGTTCCGACTTTAGCTTTGATGTCAAATACAACAATTTCTTATATCTTTCTTCATGTTCACGCTTTGTAAGAAGCATACCATAATAATTCAACGCGTTTAAAACAATCAAAATTGTTACAGAGCGGACAACGCTTACTACAAGTAATGACGGAATGACTTCCACAAGAGACGGTTTAGTGAGTATATAATACCTTATAAGTCCCTCCACAAAGTTTGCCCCAAAATCGCAAATTATAAGCGCCACAAAAAGTACGCCCAAATTATTTTTGCTTTCTGTTTTTATAAATAATCTAAAAAATAAAGAATAAATAATGTAGAAAATAAATTCAATAATATATGTAACAGCTGAATTAAAAGCATCACCATAAGTTAATTCATGTACTACCACTCTCATAACAAAAACCATTATACCTGACAATATACCTAAAGGGACCGGGCTCATATCATCATAATGATAAAGAAATATTACAAAAATTATTATTCCTGCTGAAACAACAAAATCACTTCCCAATAATCCTAAATTAACTAATGAAGCAAATGCAATGGATAATGATACAAAAAACATTTTTTGAACAGACTTCAATATACCACCTCATAATTATTATATATGATATTTGCAAATATTTCTACAATTTTATGTATTTTCATTAACCTCAATAAAGTTGAAATATTGGATGATGAATATTTTAGAATGAAAAAATTTTAAATCATTAAATAATCTTTTAAAAAATAAGGTAGCTGTAATTTTAATTTTACGGCTACCTTATTTTTATTAGTTTATAATTATTATCTTAAAATATTCAAATTAACTTTT
>JARBUP010000311.1 GCA_029239575.1 Bacillota bacterium | reverse complement strand
AGTATTATTTATAAATTATTGAGAAAAAATTAACATAGTTATAATTCTTATTAATGATTCATACAATTAAATGTTGAAAATTATAATAAATAAAAATATTTCATATAAAAAATTATCATATTTTTATTTATGTTTAATAATATAGATTAAGGACAAGTGTTGCGGGGGGGATGAAAATGAAATGAACTCAGTATTAAAACTTTTAAACATGAATGTAAGAAACATTTTAATAAATCATTTAAAATTTTTTGATAATAAAATATATGAAATAAGATTAAGAATTAATAATCCCGTTTTTGTTAAAAGCGTATATGGGGATTATTTCTTAAACATTAAAGATATGTCAAAAAACTATAATGATGATTATTACAAAATAAGAAAAAAAGACGTGGATGAAACTGTGACAAGCTTAACTTTAAATTCCATCCATGCATTTGAAAAAGAAATAAAAAACGGATATATAACAATTGAAGGTGGGCATAGGGTAGGAATTGGTGGAGACTGTATTTATGATGGTGATAATTTTAAAGGATTTAAAAATATTACTTCGTTAAATATTAGGATAGCAAAAGAATTTAAAGATTGTTCTTTAAAATATTTAAAAGATATTATAGGTTTAAATCAAAAAGTTTATAACACTCTTATTATAGGTCCTCCCATGTCTGGTAAAACAACTTTAATTAGGGACATATCAGCTCATATAAGTGATGGAATGGACAAGTTAAATTTTAAAGGTTCAGATGTTACTGTAATAGATGAAAGAGGAGAAATTTCTGCTGTATATAATGGAGTTCCTCAAATGTATTTAGGTCGTCGAACAGATATTTTAGCTTATTGTATGAAAAAAGAAGGATTTTTCATGAGTATAAGATCGCTTTCGCCAGGTGTTATAATTTGTGACGAATTAGGATCTAAGGAAGACTTTGAAATAATACAATATGCTTTAAAAAGCGGTGTGTACGTAATTGCAACTGCACACGGATATGATTTAAATGATGTAAGAAAAAATATTTATTTAAAAAATATGATTGAAAGCAATTTTTTTGAAAGAGCTATTATTTTAAAAAGCAGCAAAACTCCATCATTAGTTAAAGAAATAATAGATATACCAAGAAATAAGGTGATTTGTGATGATGCTTCTTAAAACATCTTTATTTATCCTTATTGTAATAACAATAAAATTTATATTTATTTATGTCATAGATATAGGGGATAAAAAGATTAGAAAAATGAAAGAATTAATAGATTTTACAGATTATTTGAAATTGTATTCGTGTGATATGAAAATGCCTTTTGAAGAAATATTATTAAAATATGATTTTAAAAGTGAAGAAGTAAAAAAAATATGTAATGAGATGTTTAATAATTTAAAAACATATTTTTATGGAAATGAAACTGAAACTGAAAAAAAAGATTTAAATGAAACAATTAAAGAATTAATTATGACTCCAAGAGACTTTAACTATTCTTTTACAGAAATAATTGATTATTATGGTAATTCATATTCTGATGTTTTAGACAAAAAAATGGACATGACGCTAAGGGAAATGCAAAAGAAATTATATGAATTTGAATTATCTCATAAAGAGAAAAAAAATCTATATAACAGGATATCACTATTAGTTGGATGCCTTACTGCAGTGATATTAATTTAGGAGGGGTTATGGATATTGATTTAATTTTTAAAATAGGAGCAATCGGTATTATAGTTGCAGTTTTTAATCAGATATTATCTAAATCAGGAAGAGACGAGCAGTCCATGTTCGTTACTTTAGCTGGTGTTATAGTAGTAATGGCTTTAATAGTAAACATGATGAATGATTTATTCATGGAAGTAAAATCAATTTTTAACTTATATTAATAATCGTAATTGAATTATATTCAATAATTAGATGAAAGGAAGCTTATGATACTTGCTAAAATAATATTCATTGCAGTAATTACATTAATATTAAGTATAACTGTATCAAAATTCAATGCTGAATTTAAAGTTTATTTATCAGTTATATTCGGTATTTTAGTTATATTCATTCTTCTTGATGAATTGAAGGTATATTTTAATGAATTAGTGAACATTTACAATAAATATGACATTAAAATTGAAAACTTCTCTATAATTTTAAAAATTGTAGGCATTGCTTATATTTGTGATTTCATATCCTTGCTTTGTAAAGATTTAAATTATGAATCCATAGGTAAAAAAGTTGAAATTGCAGGTAAATTAATAATTCTTATTTATTCTGTTGATGTTATAAAAATATTCTTAGATCAAATATTACTTCTGGCAAACGGGTGATAAGATGAAATGTAAAATAATTTTACTTTTGATGATATTGCTTTACTTTGGATCAAACAAAGTTTATGCAGAACAACCAAATACAATAAATGATGCCATAGAACAAATGGATACTAATGATTTGCAAAATTACATGGATAGCAACAGTTCTTATTTCAGAGAAAAAAATATTAATATAAAAACACTAATAGAAAATGCTTTTAAAGGGAGGCTTGATATTGATATAAAAGATTATTTGATTTTTCAATTAAATGAAGAAAGAGATTTTTTCAGAAATATTTTAAAAACCTGTATACACGTTCTGGTCATTTGCATGATTTTAACTATAATAAATTATTTTTCAGATGAGTTAGGCAAACAGAGCGTATCAGATATAGTGATTTTATTCTCAGTAATGATTATTTTTACCATTATATTAAAAGATGTTTTGCATATAAAAAATATAATGCAGCAGGATTTTATTAAATATAAAATAGTTACTGAGGAAATAAACGGTTTGTTTTTAGCCGCAATGCTAACATTTGGAAAACTAAGTTTATTACAGTTTTTTCAAACATCATTAAATTACACCATAGGAATTACTACAAAGCTTATTTATAACTTTGCAGATATAATGACTGTTTTAATGATAGCATTGATATTAATAAATAACACCAGCAAACTGTTTAATGCAAAATTATTTTATGATTTTTCTAAAAAAGGAACTTTATTAATTTTGTCAGGATATATCACTATTGTTGTCATAATTTTTTCTTTACAAGGATATATATTATACAAGACAGATAATATATTCATTAGTTCTATAAAAGCTTTATCTCCTTCCGCTATACCAGTTGTTGGAAAAGCTGTAACAAGCTTTTTTGGTGTATTTCTAAAAAGCGTTCTTATGATAAAAGATGTGTTAGGTATTGTTGTCATATTATTTATATTATCAGCATTTGGCGGGTCGCTTATTAAAATATTAATTATTTTAATGCTGTACAAATTAACATCCGTGTTAATTGAGCCATTCAATGAAAAAATGTCAAAATTCATTTATGAAATGGCTGATATTTTTTATATA
>JARBUP010000310.1 GCA_029239575.1 Bacillota bacterium | reverse complement strand
CAGGATTAAATTTAATGTCAATACAGGAGCAAACTTTCGGAAGGTTTGAGGTTATGGTTATATCTCAAACTGTGTTTGTGTATTTGTATTTATTATTAAAGAAAAACAAGTACAGGAAAGAAAATAATAATCTTAATAACAAATATTATTTGATGGTTGTAGCAATTTTAATTTTGACTGTAACAGTAATAGTTTTATTAATATGGATGTATGGTAATATTAATGTAGATAATGATAATTTAAATAGCAAGTTAGTTATTATGACTTTGTGTGTTAGCTTAATATCGATTATTGCAATTGTTTTAACAGATCGTATTTTGAAAGATATGGGTGAAAAACATAAAAATGATCTAGAATTGCAAAAAATGAAGCTGGAACATTCTTACTTCTCTGATGTGAATACTATTTTAGAGGAAATACGAATTTTAAGACATGATTTAAGAGGTGAACTTGCCGTAATTTATGGATATAATGAACTCAATCAAAGAGAAAAAATAAGCAATCATATTGAAAAAAAACTTAAAGAATTGGATATACAGCATATGCCACAAATTGACGACGAAAATATACTGTCTGCATTTTTAAATTTCAAATTTAAGGAAGCAAAGTCTAACAATATTACTGTCGATTTTAAAAGCAATTTAAGTGGAGATGATGAAATTTATATTGATAAAGAAGATATATGCAGAATTTTAAACAATATTATGAATAATGCAATAGAAGCTTGCTCAAAATGTGAGCAAAAGTATGTTAAATTATCCATTAACAAGTATAATGACTACATTTTTATCAAATCCGAGAATCCTTATATGGATAAGTTACAAGTTGATGGTAAAAGAATTCTTACTATAAAAAGTGATAAGTCAATGCACGGATATGGTTTGAAAAGTGTTATAAACATTGCTGAAAAGTTCAATGGATTTGTTGACATTAACTATGATAACAACATATTTAAAGTTAACGTGCAAATGCTTAATAAAGAAAATTCAAATGCATATTCACTTAATTAAAGGATTAGTCATTAAAATATAAAGTAAGATTTTTTTATCAATAATTTGCCGTTTGGTCAATAAAAATAACCTAATAAAATATTTTCGTAAAACGTATTGAAATTAATTGAAATTTGGTGTATTATGTAAAAAATGTTTGAAGGAGGAATATAAATGAGAAAATCTTTATCCTTTTTATCCTGTATGGCTGCGTTTTTAGTAGCAACAGCACAAACAACAATGGGAGCGACATGCATACTGCTGGTTAATCAGCCAAAGGTACCACAGTGTTTGCTGAAAGATGATAAATAAAGTTTCAGCAATATTATCTGAAGAAATTAAGCTTAGGCTTAATTCTTCAGATAATGAAAAAGAAATATATGCATATAGTATTGAAGTTATATTATCGTTGTTGATTAATTTTATTATTCTTGCCATAACAGCATATATATTAAAAAAGCCCGCAGAGCTTATAATTTTTTTAATATTTTTTTCTGGACTCAGAATTTATGCCGGAGGCTATCACGCTAAAACTCATATTGAATGCATATCTATATCCTTTGTAATATTTATCATTTCTTCCTTAAGCAATAATATTTTTAAGCCATATAGTGAAATTTTACTTTTGACAGGAATAGCATTTTCTGTATTTATGGTTTTTGTATATGCTCCTGCTGAAACTGAAAATAAACCGCTGAGCAAAGAAGAACAAATCAAATATAGGAAATTTAGCAGAATAATCGTTTTAACATTATCAGTAGTTGCTATTATTTTGTATTTCATGAGAGCTACAACCAATCATATATTTATAACAGCAGTAGTATCTATGATAATTGAATCAATAAGCTTGTTGAAAAAGTAAATATGCAAATTTGAAAGAATTGACAACGTAATGATGTCAATTTTTTATTTTAATAATATTTAGCTATTAAAAACATTTATTTGTATGAATTACTTTTTATGTTATAATAAGTATATAATTATGAAACAAAGGTCAATGTCCTTGATTTATTTATCAGCGTGGAACTTATGGTATAATGAACATATTAATGAGGAAGTGGATTATATGGCGTATAATATTGCGGTATGTGATGATTCTGTTGAATACTGTGAAATAGTAGCAGAAATGATTAAAGTGGCTGTTTCAAGAAATAATATAAATTGTAATTTATATACTTATGTTTCAGGGAAAGATCTTATAAAATCTTTTAATGATATGAAGTTTGATATAATTTTTTTAGATATGGAAATGGAAGAAATAAATGGCATAGATACAGGGCTGTTAATAAGGGAGATAAGCAAAGATACTTTGATTATTTATTTGACTTCACACAGAGAATATGCTTATGAATCTTATCAGGTAAAAGCAAAGGACTATCTTTTAAAGCCTGTCAAGTTAAATGTTATAGAACGAGTATTAACAGAATGTGCTGAAGAATTAAAAAGGAATATAAATTACTTGGATGTAAGGGATGTAGATGGGGTTTTTTACCGTATTCCTATTAATGAAATTACACATATTTTAAGAAAAAAAGAAGACAGAAAGCTACATATATATACTTTAGATACAAAAGAAATAATAATAGTACAAACATTGGAAAGTATTGAAAATGAGCTGACTTCAAATAATAGTTTTGCAAGATCAGGCAAATCATGCATTATTAATCTGGAAAATGTAAGAGCAATAGTAAAAAATGAAATATCCTTTTGCAATGAAGCAGTGGAATATGCCAGCAGACGATGTTTGCCTATATTATTAAAAAAATTAAGAATTATAACCGTTCAATCAATGAATGAGACCAAACAGCCTTCAGATATTGCATAATATTAATTATTAGTGTAATATAATTTCATATTTGGGGGCAATTGATACAAAAACATATTTTCTTATTACATAAAGAAAAGTTAACCGGTGAGTGTGAGTGAAGCAATAGTAATAGGGGTAAATAGACAGTCTAGACTGTCTATTTTTTTGTAAATAATACCTGTAATTCAAGTGTTAAAGTTCTAAATTGGGGTATATATTTCCATCATAAATGGAGAGGGTTAATATGAAAAAAAAGAAATTACAGTTTTTATTGATAGTTGCTATATTAATTGTTGCTGTATCCGGTTATTTTTTACTCTTTAGTAATGGAACGTTTTCATATGAATTAACTGCTTTAGTCTCACAGCAGGAGGCGGTATTGATCAAAGAAGGTCAACAGAAAAAAAATAAGGAAACGGGACGCGCGTTCCTGTTTTTTAATTAGCGTTGCAATACTGTTAAATAACTGTTCTTTCGTAGTGAAGTGAATATAATTTTACTGTTGTAAAATTATTGTAATAATGATATTATTTAATGCAGTGAAAAATAATAATAGCCAGGTGCGTTATGATAGAAGATATTATAAAAATAGAAAATATAAAATTTAAATATGATAAAGAAGACTCTGTTTTTGCAGTAGACGGAGTAAATCTCAATATTAAGCAAGGTGAGTTTACAGCCATAATAGGACACAACGGCTCCGGAAAGTCTACCTTGGCTAAGCTTATTAACTCAATACTTTTGCCAACAGAAGGCAAAATTTATGTAAAAGGAATGGACACCACAGATGATTCGAAACTGTGGGACATAAGACAGACTGCAGGAATGGTATTTCAAAATCCTGATAATCAGCTTGTTGCTACAATCGTAGAAGAGGATATTGCCTTTGGTCCTGAAAACCAAGGTGTTGAATCTTCAGAAATAAGAAAAAGAGTTGATGATGCATTAAATGCTGTTGGTATGTATGAATACAGAAAGAGACCACCTCACATGCTTTCAGGCGGTCAAAAGCAAAGAATCGCTATTGCAGGAATACTTGCTTTGAATTCTGATTGTATAATTTTAGATGAACCTACTGCAATGCTTGATCCTTCAGGTAGGAAGGAAGTAATGGAAACATTGAGAAAATTAAAAGAAAAAGGAAAGACTATTCTTTTAATAACACATTATATGGATGAAGCAGTGCAAGCAGACAGAGTGGTAATTATGGATAAAGGAAATATTAAGCTGGACGGAACTCCTAAGGAGGTTTTTCGTAACATTGATGAGATAAAAAAATTCGGCTTGGACGTTCCACAGGTTACTGAACTAGCACAAGAGCTTTCAAAAGAAGGCTTGAATATTCCAAATGATATTATAGACGTGAAGGAACTGGTGGATTTGTTATGTCAATAAAAGCAGAAAACATAAAATATATATACTCAGAAGGTACACCTTTCAAAACAGTTGCGCTAGACGATATAAATATGGAAATAAAAGAAGGAGACTTTCTTGGGATAATTGGACACACAGGCTCAGGAAAATCAACGCTAATACAGCTGTTAAATGGCTTGGAAAAACCAACAGAAGGTACAATAAATGTTGACGGAACAACTGTTGGAGAAGACAAGAAAAAGCTCAGTAAAATTCGTCAGACTGTTGGGCTTGTTTTTCAGTATCCTGAATACCAGTTGTTTGAAGAAACAGTTGCAAAAGATGTAGCCTTTGGACCATTGAATTTAAAATTGAGCCAGGATGAAATAGATAAAAGAGTCAAGGAATCATTGGAGCTTGTTGGTTTTAATTATAAAAAAATAAAGGATGTTTCACCATTTGATTTATCTGGTGGACAAAAAAGAAGGGTTGCAATTGCAGGAGTTTTGGCTATGAAACCAAGCTACCTTGTCTTAGATGAACCCACAGCGGGTCTTGATCCTGCTGGAAGAAATGAATTGTTTGCTCAAATCAAACTGTTGCATGAAAGAGCAAATGTAACTGTTATATTAATTTCCCATAGCATGGAAGACATCGCAAAACTTGTTAATAGAGTAATTGTTTTATATAAGGGAAAAATACATATGCAGGGCACTCCAAAGGAAATATATGCTCAAGCAGAGGAACTGGAAAAAATCGGTCTTGGTGTACCTCAGGTTGCGCAAATTACAAATGAACTTAGAAAAAGAGGCTTTGATATAAAGCAGGATATAATAACCGTAGAAGAAGCAAAAGAAGAAATATTGAGGGAAGTGAGGAGACGACATGTTTAAGAATTTAACTATCGGTCAACATTACCCTGTGGA
>JARBUP010000309.1 GCA_029239575.1 Bacillota bacterium | reverse complement strand
TCTATTTCTTCTATTTCTTCTTCGTATTTTTCTATTTCAACTTTTGAAATACTTTCAAATTTCTTTTCAATTTTATTTGAAGTAATATTTATTTTATCAACATCTTCAGTTACTTTTTTAATATCCCTTGCTAAAGTATCCCATCTAATTTTATATCTTTTAAATTCATCACCAAGTTTTATAAGCTCTTCATGAATTATGCTAGCATACTTTTCTCGTTCCATATTTCTTAAAACAACTTGAACTGTTGATAAAACAGACATTAAAGTTGTAGGTGATGCTAACCAAACTTTTTTAGTTCCTGCATAATCAACTAAATCTTGGTGGTATGCATTTATTTCTGCAAATATAGCTTCGGCCGGAATAAACATTATTGCTTGTTCAGATGTTAATCCTTTTATAATATATTTTGATGATATATCGTTAATATGTTTTTTTATATTTGTTTTAAACTGACTTTCAAATTGTTTTCTTTCTATTTCAGAAATATTTCTATCTATCATTCTTTGATAATTTTCAAGTGGAAATTTAGAATCAATGCAAAGCATACCCACTGGCTCAGGAATGTACAACACAGCATCTGCTATAGTATCATTGGAAAGTTTCTTTTGTATTTCAAATATACTATCATTTTTTTCTCCAAATATTGAAGTTAATATATGATTTAATTGAACTTCTCCAAATGTTCCCCTGCTTTTTTTATCAGTTAAAACATCTTGTAATGTAATTATGTTTGATGACAAGCTATCTATTTTTTTCTGAGCTTCATCTATTTTTGAAAGTCTTTCTAAAATATTTGAGAATGTTTTGTTAGTTTTTTCAAAACCTTCATTAAGTCTTTCTTCAACCCTTAAATTTATTTTTTCTAAGCTTTCACTCATTTTATTGTTTAGTTGATTAAAATTTATATTCAGACTTTCTGCCAATTTTAAATTAGAGTCACTAATTGTTTTTGACGTATTGTCTTTAAAATTCAAAAAAGCTTCTGTTAATATATTTGAACTAATTTGTAACTTTTCTACAGTTTCAAGCTTATTATTTAAAAGTTCTCTTATTTGTTTTTCATCAGAATCAGCTATTTTTTTAGAAACTGAATCAATTAAATTCAAATTATTCTGACTTAAATTTAATTTAAGTTCAGATAACGTTCTATCATCTGATTTGCTACTTTGATTTTTTACTAAAATTAAAATGTTCAATACAATTAAAATTAAAAGCATTAATATAATAATAAGTTCCATATTTCCCTCCATATGTTCATATATCTACTTTATAATAAAATCGAACATTTGTCCATAATTTTTTCGAATAAAAAAAAGACGTTTTTGAAAAACGCCTCATACTATTGACATAACTTTAAAGTGTCATACTGAACGTTAGTGAAGGATCTTTATAAATTGAAATAATAAGATCCTTCGCTTTGCTCAGGATGACAAAGAATATTAATTATATTAAATTTTCATTTACTAAAACTTCAGCTATTTGTACTGCATTAGTTGCAGCACCTTTTCTTATTTGATCTCCACTGCACCATAAAACAAGTGAGTTATCCTTACTTATATCTTTTCTTACACGTCCTACAAAAATTAAATCTTGATCAGATGTATCTAAAGGCATTGGATATGCTTTGTTATTAGGATCATCTACAAGTTTAACACCTTTTGCATTTGCTAAAAGTTCTCTTGCTTTTTCTGCAGTAATTTCATTTTCTGTTTCAATTGTAATTGATTCTGAGTGACTTCTGTAAACAGGAACACGAACACATGTACAATTTACTTTTAAATCTGCATTGTGAAGAATTTTTCTTCCTTCATTTTGCATTTTCATTTCTTCTTGAGAATATCCTACTTCATCAAAAGAACCAATTTGAGGAATTAAGTTGTAAGCTATTTGATGTTGGAATGTTTTTATTTCTATTTCTTTACCTTCAGATATATTTTTTATTTGTTGGTCAAGTTCTCTAAAACCATTTACACCTGCACCTGATACTGCTTGGAATGTTGTAACAATCATTCTGTTTACTTTAGAATATTTGTTTAATTCATTAATTGCAGTTAAAGCAATAATTGTGGAACAGTTAGGATTAGCTATAATACCCTTATGTTTTTTAACATCTTCAGCATTCACTTCTGGCACTACTAATGGAACTGAGTCATCCATTCTATAAGCGCTTGAATTATCAATTACTACTGCTCCTGCTCTTACTGCAACTGGAGATAAAGCTAAACTGATATCATTTTCTGCCGCACATAAAACTACATCCACATTTTCAAATGAATTTTCTGTTGCTTCTTCAAGAGTATATTTTTTTCCTTGAAACTCAATATCTTTACCAGCACTTCTTTCACTTGCCAATAATTTTAAATCATTTATAGGAAAGTTTCTTTCTCCTAACACTTTTAACATTTCTTGTCCAACTGCACCAGTTGCACCAAGTATAGCCACATTGTATTTTTTCATTAACGTCCTCCATTTAAACATTTATATTTTATTTTTTCATTATATATCAATATATGATTTTTTAATTTTTTTGACGATAAATTAATTATATCAACTTTTTTTTTGTTGTCAAGTTTTTTTGTTTTTAATTTATTTACATATGTTCTAATATCACGCACATGTGCTTTGCCTGTAAAAAATGCGCATACGTATGTATGCACATTTTTACTTAAAATTTTCTTGTATTTTCCAGATTCCATTTTCTTTTATTGCTTGCCATTTTACATGATCTTTTTCTACAGTTTGAACTTTTCCATCAACTAAAGTTTCATATTTGTAACTTAAATCTACTAAAGCTACATTAGTATCTTTTTTATTTATTTCATATCCATATATTTTATAATTTTTTAATGCTATTTCACTTTTTTCTTGTATCTCAAGGAATTTATCAAAATCACTATCCCTATCTTTTATAGGAGTCATAAGATACATATAACTGAATCTTTTATTTAACTTTCCTGACAAATATTTGTCCGCTGCATCCTGTGGTGACTTTTCCGAGAAATCAAGTTCACCTTTGTCCAAAGGATATGCTGTGCTTTTTTCAACACTTGTTTCCATATAAGAGCGAGGATCATATACATTGCTCGGATTCCATATCATATACTCATTAATTCCAAGTTCTTTAGCTGCTATTATTTGAGCTCTTACTTCTTTAGGTCCATATTCTATTCCTTCCCAATCAAAATCCTGTAGCCAAGGTCTTATAACAGATGGGCTTTTCATAGAAGAATTTTTCTCCAATGCTTCTTGCATAGAGCCTTTAACAACTAAATATGGATTTGCATTTGGATTCTCCAAGTTATACCATCCTGTTGAATAATGGCTTGGATAAATCATAGGAGCTAAATTGTCCACATGTTCGCCCATTAAAATCCATGACTG
>JARBUP010000308.1 GCA_029239575.1 Bacillota bacterium | reverse complement strand
GCTTTTTCGTACCATTCTCCAGATTTAACATCTGCAAATGGTGTTGCAGTTTGTGATGTATAATCCACTAAACTGTTGTTTACAAGCTGAACAAATTCAGCTCTTGTAATTTTGTTATCAGGTTTAAATGAACCATCTGAGTAACCTTTGATTTTTCCCTCATCAACCCACTTTTGAATTGTTGATTCTGCCCAGTGGCCAGTATAGTCTTTAGCTGTAGCTGGAGTTTGTTGTGTATCCGCATATGCTAATCCTAAACTACCTGTAGCCATAACTAAACTTAAAATTATAGCTGATAATTTTTTAATGCTCATCTTTTTGTCCCCTTTCATTTAATACTATTTTTATTTATAAATAATTTCGATAGAAACCCTTTTCTTTTTTGTAAAGATTTCGGACTTTCGAAATATTTATTCATTATTATATTTTGTTGATTTAATTTAAATATTTTTTCCGCATAATTTTTATCATATTTTTTTGCAACAAAATTATATGCTTCTTGAAGATAAAATGCTCTATTAGTTAAATTATGCATATCTGAAGCCACAAAACTAACCAGTTCATTATCCATTAGAAATTTAACAAATTTACAGCTATCTTTACTTTCTTTGTTTATAACGGAAGAAGCATTAACTTGTAAGTGTGCACCTTCATTTAATACACTTAGCAATAATTTCTCATTATCAAAAAAGCATTCATATCTTTCAACATGTGCAATTACAGGAATATAACCTTTTAATTTTATTTCATAACAAATTTCAGGAATGTTATCAGGAGTATTCAACATACTAAACTCTAATAAAACGTAATTTGAATTTGCAAGAGAATTAAATGACTGGTTTTTAAGAGAATCATAAAAGTCAGAATCAAAATAAACTTCATTACCTAAGAAAATTTCTACATTTAATTGTTCATTTTTTACTTTTTCTACCAAAACATTAAAATTTTCTTTAATTTTACTTAAATCAGTTTCACCGCCTCTTTTTTTATAATGAGGGGTTAAAATTATATGTGAAACACCTTTACTTATTTCTTCTTTAATTAAATACTTATTTCTTCTTTAATTAAATTTAATGAATCTTCTACTGTTTTAGCTCCATCATCCAAACCAAAAAGTATGTGATTGTGTATATCAATCATCTGTATGCCACCAAACTCCTAAAATTTAATAATAGCTGTAATAATACTTATTTTCCTTTGTTATAGGAACTTTATTAAGTATTGTACCTATTATGTTTGCATTAACGCTTCTTAAACTATCTATTGCCTTTTTTGCAAGTTCTTTTTCCGTATTTGAATAAGCAATTGTCAAAATAACTGCATCTGAAAACTTTGCAATTGTTATAGGATCACTTACTGCGATAATTGGCGGTGCATCTATAAATATATAATCATAATGAAATGACAACTCTTTAATGACATCCTGCAATGCTTTGGAATTTACTATTTCAGACGGATTTGCAGGTACTTTTCCAGATGTTATTACATCTAGCTTAGGGTAAACCTGCTTTGTATAATTTTTATAATCATCTTTCTTTAACAGTAAATCTGTTAATCCCGTATTGTTTGATAAATTGAATTGTTTATGGACAGCTGGTTTACGTAGGTCTAAATCTATTATAAGGATTTTTTTGTCCTGTTCAGTCATAATAGTTGCAATATTGCTTATTGTTGTAGTTTTGCCTTCGCTTGCTAATGAGCTTGTCATCATTATTGTTTTAATATTTCCATCTATGTTTGCAAACTCAATATTTGCTGCAATCTTCCTGTAAGACTCCGCCGCTGGAGACCTTAGATCTTCTTTTACTTTGAATCTTTCCATTTGCTTGTTTGCTCCCTTGATTAAAATTAGGTATGGAACCTATTACAGATATTTCCAAGTATTTTTCTATATCTTTTTCTGTTTTTAATGTATTATCCAAATATTCTAAAACAAAAATTATTAATAACACTAACATTTCCCCTAATACCGCTGCTATTGCTGTATTCATGATTTTGTTAGGTTTAATTGGCTCTGGCTCTAATGGTGTTTTTGCATAATCTACTACTGCTACATTATCAGTTTTTGTTATACGAATTATTTCCTGGGTAAATTCTACCACAAGAGTATTTGCAATATCAGTTGCTAACTTTGGATCAGTATTTTGTACTGATACTTTTAATATTTGCGTATCTTTAACTGGTGAAACTGTAATAGAATCACTATCAATCTCAGTTAACTCAAGTTCTTGCTTCGTATTTTCCATAACTGTATTTGATTTAGCCATTTCAGCATATGTGTAAATTAAACTTTTACTTAAATCAACATCTGATTTATCAATTGCCACATTAGAATCTTTGTTAGATCTTACCATCAGTGTAGTTGAAGATTCATAAACTGGAGCGATTAAATAAATGCTAACAAGCGCTCCTATAATAGCAAAAATAATTGGCACTATTAAAATAAGTTTAATCCGTTTTTTTAGAATTTGAAGTATTTCCCTTAAATCAATAACTTCATAGTCTTCATTTTCGTACATTGTAAACTCCTTTTTTAAATAAATATTAAATTTTAGGTATAAGAAATGTGGAATTTGTTTGTATTATATTAGATATCGTCAAATATAATTAAATATTTAGAATTATTTCATATTTTATTGATATTAATATTGATATTTATTTTGTGATAAATATCATTGGAAATGTTATTTTGATATCAGAGAATTTTTAGATATAGCATAGCCCCCCATGACTTGTCCCTACTGTCCCTTTTAATGCATACTTAATTGTTTTTTGAATTATATATAAATTATATAAAATTACATTTTTAGATAAATTTCTTTACAATATATAATAACATACATTTATTAATTTTCAAGCAGTAAATCTATTAATTTTGTAAATAAAACTAAATGTTGGAAGGTGAGAGTGTTTTGCGAATATTTCTGTGATAGTTTTAAGAGTTAGTTTTAAGGATGAGATATGTTGATTTAACTTATGAATTTTATTGAAGTCAATGCATTCTATGGAGTTTATGAATTGAATTAGCGTGGTTAGTAATTTAGGGACGGAGCTTTTGCTGCTTAGGGACGGACCCTTTTCTGCAAAAGGTCCGTCCCCAAATCATTGAAAAAATTAAATCCAAAATGTGCACTAAAAAATTAGTAGTATTTATAATAATATTTATTTTTCTTTGTCATAGGATATTTATTTAATATTGTACCTATTATATTTGCATTTACCCTTTTTAAACTATCCACTGATTTTTTTGCAATTTCTTTCTCAGTTTCAGAATAACCAATTACTAATATAACTGCATCAGCCAAAGTTGCAATAGTAATTGGATCGCTCACTAAAGCTATTGGTGGCGTGTCTAACAATATGTAATCATAATTAACTGAAACCTCTTTAATTAAATTTTTAATTGCTTTGGAATTTATGATTTCAGAAGGATTTGCAGGAATCCTGCCAGAAGTCATCACATCCAGCCCAATATCAATATTATTAATATAATCTTTATAATCACCTTTATTAATAAGATAGCCTGTCAGGCCTCCATTATTTGATAAATTATAATTTTTATGTACAGATGGTTTGCGTAGATCTAAATCAATCAAAAGTATTTTTTTGTCTAAATCTGTCATAACGTTTGCAAGATTGCAAATAGTTGTTGTTTTTCCCTCATTAGCCAAAGAACTTGTTAACATAATAGTTTTGATATCATTATCAATATTTGCATACTCAATATTTGCTGCTACCTTCCTGTATGCTTCAGAATGAAATGAAAGGCTTTCGCCTCTTAAAAATACTTTTTCCATTTAATAATTTCCCCCCAAATTATAATGTTTGCATATTTTTTATTAAATTAGTGTTATAAGTTTGTCCATTAAAACAAAAAAAACGCTAAAAAGAGTATTAATCTTTTAGCGGCCGAACCATCATAATATGAATTAATTTACATTTACCATATTTTAGACTTCAAGCTTTGCGTCCTTATCTTTCGGTAAGTTTGCCTTTGTTTTTCTATATTATATCATTATTTCCATAAATTTCAAGTAACTTTTATTATTTATTATTTGGGGACGGAGCTTTCTCTGCTTGGGGACGGACCCTTTTCTGCAAAAGCTCCGTCCCCAAAACCAAAAAGGTCCGTCCCTAAATATTAATTATTATTTTCCATTTTTATAAACTCAACAATTAATTCATCTAAAATTCTACTAAAATTTAATAATTCTGCGCTTGTTATTAAGTTGCATTCACTGTCTAAAATTATATTATTTAGTTCATATTTCATTTCGCCTATAAGATATCTTAAATTATTTACTGTAGAACCATTATGATTTTGATCAATTTGTTCATTCTTTATAATTTTACTTTTGCAAAACTCTTCATATTGCATATAAACCTTCCTAATAATATTTTTTTATAAGCTATTTAAGCACCTTTGATAAACG
>JARBUP010000044.1 GCA_029239575.1 Bacillota bacterium | reverse complement strand
TGTGTAAAAGGTTTAGAGTTTTGGCAACATAATTATAATAATAAATAGGTGAGGCATTATATGGCATATACAAAAAAATCGTATTTGGAACATGTTGCAGTTAGAGTAAAAGATGTTCACTGGTATATAAACTTTTTTGAAAAAGCATTAGGGATGGGTATAAGACAATTGAATGGAACAATAGAAAACCCAGAACAAGTGTGGGTAGGTGGCATGCAATTAACAACTTCACCTGATTATAAAAGCGCAGACCATACAAATGAAATAGTTTGGCATATAGGAATATTTACAGAAGATTTAGAAGAAGCATTGAACGAAGTATATTCATTTGAAGGTGTAAAAGAATTGCCACAAGGTAGGAACTGGTTTTCTTTGCCTGATGGTCTTTCGGTTGAGTTAATGCAAGCAAGCAAAAATTCGGTTAAAGAAATATTAAAAATAGATCCAAGAAATTAAAAATAAAATATAATTGAATTATAAGGAGACAAATAATGAAAAAAGTATTGATGTTACATGGAATAAACCACAATATGTTCGGAAAGAGAGATCCTAAACAATATGGAACTATAACTCTTGATGAAATAAATGAAAGTTTAACAAATCTTGGTAAAGAATTGGATGTTGAAGTTGAATCTTTTCAAACAAATAATGAAGGAGAAATGTGCGAAAGAATCCACCAGGCTTTCTTTGAAAACTTTGATGCAGTTCTTATAAATGCAGGAGCATGGACTCATTATAGCTATGGATTGAGAGATGCTTTAGCAATTTTAACAGTGCCAATACTGGAATTGCACATGTCAAATGTACATGCTAGGGAAGAATTCAGACATTATTCAGTTATTTCTCCTATTGCTAAGGGTATAATAGTTGGGTTAGGATCAGACGTTTATTTATTAGGGTTAAGAGCGGCAGCAAATATTATACATGATAAAGTTAAAATATAATTTATTTTAAAAAAATTTCAATATAATTTTTAATAAATAATAAAATGTAAAGTATATCTATAGGGGAGAAAATTCTCCATAGATATTCTTTTTTTAAGGAAAATGCTGAATATGATAAGAATTTGCATTTATTGACTGAAGAAATAATATGAGTTATAATCGAGTAAAGCAAAAAACGGGAGGCGCTCCATGAATGAAACAATGGATAAAAATGATACCAAAAATGTAAAAAGCATAAATAAAGCTCTTGATATACTTATGTGTTTCGATTGGAATGATAAGGAACTTACACTTACTGAGATTTCTAAAAAAATGGGTTTGGCTAAATCTACTACATCAAGACTTTTAAATACAATGTTGGATAAAGGTTTTTTATCTAAAGATGAAGATAACAACAAATATGTACTGGGCAGTGTTGTATATTACTTAGGTGAAGTTGCGAAGGAAACTATTGACTTAAGAAGAATTAGTATGTCAGTTTTAAAGCATATAAACACAAAAACAAAGGAAACAGTTCATGTATATGTTTATGATGGCTTGGATAGGATTTGTTTTGAACAGGTGGAAAGTCCACAGTTAATAAAGCAGTCTGTTAAAGTTGGCTCAAGAGAGCCCATATGGGTGGGAGCTACTGGAAAAGCTATATTGGCATTCCAAAGCGAGGAACAGTGGTATGATGTAATTAATGAAGTCAAAAAAATATCCGATATTAATTCAGAAGATTTTATTGCAACACTCAAAAAGGTAAGAAAGGACGGCTATGCTATTAGAGATGGTAAAAAAGACGATAATGTTGGCTGTGTAGCGGCACCTATATTTGATATTAAAGGCAATATTAAAGGGTGTTTGGCAATTTCAACGCCAGCATTTAGATTTCCTGAAAACAGTGAAGAGTATATAAGACTTATAGTTAAAGGAGCCAAAGAAATATCAGAAAAAATAGGGTATATTAAAAAATAGTGCTTGTCGTAATATTAAGGTATATTAAATGAATAAAAGAAAAAATGAAATTATGTACATTGTAGTAATATTGTTTTGGTTTTCAATGTATGTTTATGTTCCAACACTGACTCCCTATGCTCAAAAATTAGGAGCAAGTATGCAATTGGTTGGAATGATAATTGGCAGTTATGGTTTTACACAGATGATAGTTAGAATACCTATTGGGATAATATGTGACAAAACAGGAAATAAGAAAAATTTTGTAATAATCGGTTGTGCTTTGTTATTATTAAGCGGAATAGGATTGTATTTTGCAAAAAATCCAGTTTTAGTTTTGGTTTTTAGAGGATTAAGTGGAGTAGCAGCGGGTACCTGGGTTGCATTTACAGTTTTGTATGCGGAGTATTTTAACGAAGATCAGGCAGCTAACTCAATGGGTAATATAATAGCGTGTAATTCTTTCGGAAATTTAATTGGAGTATTTTTTGGAGGATTATTTTCCCAAACATTTGGGCAAAAATCAACTTTTATATTAGCGTTTATTACTGCAGGAATTGCATTCATACTTAGTTTTTTTGTATATGAAGATAAAAATTACATAAAAAGCTCAGTTTCTATAAAAAAAATTATAAATACTGGATTAGATAAAAATGTTTTAATACCTTCAGCTATATCGATTTTTTTACAAGTAATTATATTTTCAAGTATGTTTGGATATACCCCTGCTGTAAATACATCAGGAGGTATGTCGAGTTTTCAATTAGGATTAGTATCAACATTTTTTTTAATTGCAAAAATAGGTGGTGCTAAACTTAGCGGTGGATATTTTGAAAAAAATTACGGATATGATAAAAGCATATCCCTTGGATTTTGGTTAATAGCAATAATGACAGCATTTACTGTAAATGTGTCATCGAATCCCATACTTTCTTATTCAGTGCATGTTGTTGGAGGTTGCGGATATGGTATAACCATGTCATTGCTTATGAGTTATGTTATTAGTGAAGCGGATAAGAACAGTAAAACTATTGCCATGGGCATTTTTCAGTCAATATATGGAATTGGAATGTTTGCTGGACCTGTTATATCTGGATATATAATTGATTGGACTGGATATGGAGCAAATTATACAATATTAACTATATTGGGAGTAATTAGTTCAATATTTTCATTAGTGTTTTTAAAGTCGAAAGATGTTGTTATTATTGAAGATACTGATAAACTTTAAATGAAATATGAATTTTAACTTTCGGGCAAAATATAAAAAATTGACAAAATATAGCTTTATATATTATATTTACTAAAGTGAAAAATAAAGGAGCTGAATAATGGATATAACAATTATATTCAACAACATTATAACACTTTTTCTATTGATTTTTGTTGGTTTTTTTGCCGGAAAAACAGGAGTACTGAGTAAAAATGCCTCTGGATACCTTTCTGATATATTAATGAAGATCACTTTGCCGGCAACTATTTTTATTTCAATTGCAGGAACATATAGCCAAGGAATTTTAAAAGATAGTTTTACTATAGTAATTTTAACATTTGCAATACATTCCTCTTGTATTCTGATATCATTAGCTTATACTAACTTTTTTAAAGTTCACGAAAAGGACAGGGGTATATGGGTTTTTGTTAGTACATTTTCAAACAACGGATTTATGGGATTTCCCATAGCATATGCTATTTTAGGTAAAGAAGGTCTTTTTTTAGCTTCAATATCAAATATGGTTTTTAATATTTTAATATTTTCGATTGGAATTAAAATAATTACTATTGGTTTTGAAAGCAGCAAAAATATAAAAATCAAAAAACTGTTTATGAATAACAGTAATATTGCTATAGTTTTAGGATTAGCTTTTTATATAACACAAACAAGTATTCCTCAACCCATATTTAATTCGCTAAATCATTTGAGCAATGTTACAACTCCATTGTCAATGATTTTAGTAGGACTTTCTATTTCGGGCATTAGAATACAGGAAATTTTCAATGATTATAAGCTGTACATACTTTCGGCTGTAAGATTGCTTATTATGCCGTTTTTGGCAATAGCAATTATGAAACTTATTAATTTTGGAATTAATAGTTTAGTACCAAAAGTAATGGCAATAGTATTAGCTATGCCAGCTCCTTCAGTAACTGCAATTATAGCGGAACAATATAATTGCAATAAAGAATTAGCTGCAAAAGCAGTTATATTAACAAATGTTGTTTCAATGATAACTATACCTTTTGTGCTTATGTTTATATAATTATTATTTTAAAACATAAAAAAATTACTATATTTATAATATAGTAATTTTTTTATGGAGTTTTTATGATTATATTATCGGTTATGTTATAGGATTTGATTCGAAATATTTTTTTGCTGTTTCAATACAACGACGAGCATGTTCTGTATATCCATAGTCTTTAACTCTTTTAATATGCGGAAGTTCTATTGATAAAACTACATCTTCAGGCATTCTGCTGAGTATAGAAGCAATATCTATAGCTCCTTCACCTACATATAATCTTTCATCTCTGCCAGTGTGAATAAGACTTTCTTTATCAGTTGGTATATCTGCAGGTCCGTCACAAAGATGAGCGAAATGAAACCATTCTTTTGGTATAGAATCTAACTCTTCAAGTTGAACTCTAGAACGATGGAAATGAAGTGTATCAACCATCAGACCTACATTTTTTCGATTAGCTTTTGTAAGAAGTTCTTTGGCTTCTTTTAATGTAGTCAGGTCAGACCATGTAACAAATTCAAAATCTACATTTAAATTATATTGATTTGCTAAATCACAAAGTTCAATAAATTTCTCTGTAGCATATTCTCTGTTAGGAGTCCAAATGCTGCTAATTACACCTTTAGCACCAAGTTCAGCTGCTACTTCCATTGCAGGTTCATATTTTTTTACATCCATACCATCAAAGATACGAGCAAGTTCTATATCGTTTACCTTTATGCCAGTTTCATTAAGAGCGGTTTTTGTTAGTTTGAACATTTCTTTGTTATTAGCTAAATCATAATTCGGTTCACCTGGTAAACCCATATAAATAGGTCTTATACTAACAAAATCATAACCAGTCAGATTTGCTATATAAATCATTTCTGGAGGAGCACAGCCTAAAACTGTAAGTTGTGCTAAGGAATATTGTCTTTTCATTTTTATCTCCTTAGATATTGATAATTTCATTGTGTGATAATATATTATAATTATATTTCAATTAATGGAAAAAGTCAATATAAAATATGAAAACTTATGACATTACAATGGAAAAACATATTTACATAGAGTAGGAGATTTCATTCTGCGAAAATAAATGTTCTAAATCTCATAAAATGCTACTAAAAGCAATGCTTTGTGTGTTGTGATGCTTATAATTGAACATATTGTATGCGTTATTTCTTAAAATATTATTTTAAACTCAAAATATAAGTTTAAAATAGAAAATAAACAATTTCGCCAAATAAAAGTCATAGAATGAAAATATATAGGATGTTTGTTTGATTTATTAAAAACAATAATTGGATTAAAATGGTACGATTGTTGAAATTACAGTTATATATGTGTTAGTATCAGTAAGGATATGTCATTTTAATAATTTTCAAATTTTGAATCAATTAATTATAAAATGAAAATTTGTATTGACTAAACATATTTTTAGTGCTATAATTTCAATAAACGAAAACATATATTCCACAGCATGAAAAAACTTAAAAAATGGTTTGAAAAAAATAAAATATTTGAAATTTTGGAGGAAATAAAAATGGCATATGTATCATCAGATGTTTACGCTGATTTAAGACCAGAACAAATTGAAGAATTGGACACTGCATTAGAAAAGGCTAAAAAAGCCTTAGAGATTATCGAAACTTATGACCAAGAAAGAGTTGATAAATTGTGCCAAGCGATTGCATGGGCAGTTGCTAACACTAAAACTTTCATGGGACTTGTAGATATGAGTATAAAAGAAAGTAAATTAGGTGATTACGCAACAAGAGGTGGCAAAAGATTTAAAATTAGAGGTGTCTTAAGAGATGCTTTAAGACAAAAAAGTGTTGGGATTATTGAAGAAATCCCAGAAAAAGGTTTAGTGAAATATGCTAAGCCAGTTGGTATAATAGGATGTGTTGTTCCAACAACTAATCCGGACTTAACTCCAGCGGGAAATGCTATATATGCAATTAAAGCAAGAAATGTTGTTATATTCTCGCCACATCCAAGAGCTAAAAAAACTTCATTTGAAACAGTTAGGTTAATGAGAGAAGCATTAAAAGCACAAGGAGCACCGGAAGATATATTACAATGTTTACAAAACGTAAATATACCAATGACGAAAGCATTGATGGCTAAATCTGATTTAGTTATAGCTACAGGTGGCCAAGACTTAGTTAGAACAGCTTATTCTTCAGGAACACCTGCATATGGCGTTGGAGCAGGTAACTCAACAATGGTAATAGATGAAACGGCAATACAAAATATTAAAGAATGTGCAAATAACACAATGCTTTCGAAAACTTCTGACTTTGGTTCTGGATGTTCAGCTGATGGAAACCTAATAGTTCATGAGTCAGTATTTGAGCCATTAAAGGAAGCTTTAGTTGAAGAAGGCGGATATTTATTAACTTCTGATGAACAGGAAAAAGTAAAAAAAGTTATGTGGGATGAAGAATTGCATAGATTACCGGATACAGTAGCAGTTGCACCACAAATTATTGCTAAAGTTGCAGGGTTTGAAATACCTGCTGACAGAAAATTTTTAATAGCTATGAGTGGTGGAATTGGTCCGGAGCCAGAAAAAGTATTTTGCAGAGAAAAATTAACTACATTATTAACAATGCACAAATATGAAGGTGATTTCTCTAATGCTATAAAAATGATGCAAGGTATATATAATGTTGGTGGTAAAGGTCATTCATGCGGAGTTTATTCATTCAATGACGAACATATACATCAATTAGCATTAGCTGCCCCTTCATCAAGAATGATGGTTAGACAACCTCAATCTAAAGCAAATGCTGGATCGTTTACAAATGGTATGCCTATGACTTCAAGTTTAGGTTGTGGTACTTGGGGAGGCAATATAATATCTGAAAATGTTCATTTAAAACATTATATGAATACGACTTGGGTATCAAGAGCAATACCTGCAGATAGACCATCGGATGAAGAATTATTTGGTGAATTCTACGACCCATCTATGGAAGAAGGATTTTAATAATAATAAATTGAATTAAGATGTGAAACTTAACGGCTTCACATCTTAATTAATAAATAGAAGATGGCAAACATGCGTAAAATGAAAATTTACACAGGGATTATAAATTATAAATTACAACTTATAACTTATAGAAAGTGAGATATATTAATGAAAAAATTAGTATCGTATCAATTAGTTGATTATTTAGAAAGAAGAGGCGTTGAATATGTTTTTGGTCTTTGTGGCCATACTGTAATAGCTTTATTGGATGCTATGAAAGATAGTAAACTAAAATATATTTCAGTAAGACATGAACAAATAGCTGCTACAGCTGCTGACGGATATGCAAGAGTTACAAAAAAAGCAGCGGTTTGTATGACGCATTTAGGACCTGGACTTACTAACGCAGTAACAGGTGTTGCAAATGCAGCTACTGACAACATACCAATGGTAGTTTTAGCAGGAGACGTTCCAAGCTACTACTATGGTAAACATCCACATCAAGAAATAAACATGCATAGTGATGGTTCACAATATGATATTTTCAAACCATTTGTAAAAAGAGCGTGGAGATTAGATAGTCCAGAATTGTTACCGGAAATACTTGACAAAGCATTTAGATTAGCTGAATCAGGAAGACCGGGACCAGTTTTAATATCAATACCTATGGATATGTTTTCTAGAGAAATAGATGATTCTAACTTTGAAAGAACATATAAAGATTCACATGAAACGGTTAAACCTGCTTTACAAAAAGAAACAGCTTTGCAAATTGCTAAAAAACTTATTGAAGCAGAAAATCCATTGATACACATTGGTGGTCATACAGTATACAGTGGAGCGACAAAAGAATTAACAGAATTAGTAGAATTCTTAGATATACCTGTAACAAGATCGCTGATGGGTCAAGGTGGAATTTCTGATACTCATCCATTGTTTGTTGGCACAACAGGATTCTGGGGAACTTATTTTGTTAATGGAAAATCCTCATCTGCAGATTTAGTTCTTGCAGTTGGAACGAGAATGAAAGAAGCAGACTCAAGTTCATGGTATGAAGGAATATCATTCAGCCAAAAATCAAGATTTATTCAAATAGATATAGATCCAGAAGAAATAGGAAGAAACTATCCGGTTGAAATAGGTGCTGTAGCAGATCCAAAATTAGCAATAGCTGCTATTTTACAAGCTGCAAAAGAATTGAAACCAGAAGGAATCAACAAACCAGAGTTAAGAGCTGAAATAGCTAAATATAGAGCTGAATTTAAGGAATCGAATGTAGCTATATCAGAAGATGGAAGATTCCCAATGACGCCACAAAGAATATTGAAAGATGTTAGAGAAGTTTTCCCTACAGATGGATTAATCTTTACAGATGTTGGCTGGAACAAAAATGGTGTTAGTCAACAATTTGATATAACAGAACCTGATACAATATTCCATCCAGGCGGATTTGCAACAATGGGATTTGGTTCGGCTGCTATCTTAGGCGCTAAATTAGCAGCTCCAGATAAAAAAGTTATCACTTTAATCGGAGATGGTGGATTTGGAACTAACCCTTCGGTATTAGCTGCAGCAGTAGAACAAAATATTCCATGTGTTTGGGTAATAATGAATAATGGCGCATTTGGTACTATAGCTGGACTTGAAGGCGGAGCATACGGACATTCATTCGGTACTATATTCCACACTCCAGATGGAGAAAAGTATAATCCTGACTGGGCAGAAGTTGCAAAAGCGTATGGAGTAAAATCGAAGAAAATAACATCAGCAGATGAATTTAAAGGTGCATTCGAAGAAGCTATAAATGCTAATGTTCCTTACTTGTTAGATGTACCAATGGAAAATATACCAGTTCCTACAGATGGTATTTGGAATATAAATGATATTTACAATCCAAAAGAAAATGTAGTAGAAGGTAAATTAATTTCAGGTGAGGCAGCAAGATTTGCACATGTAGCTACAAAGTAATTAGAGATATTAAACAAACAGCTTAAATATATAATTTTTAATAAGAACATATAGAATAGGATAAACTTAAAACCTAATATCTATATGTTTTTATTAGATATATGCTGAAATAAGAATAAAGAGGAAATTATGGAAAATAAAAGTTCACCAACGAGATCTGTTGAAAGGGCATTAGAAATATTAGATTGCTTTCTGGCGGAAGATGAACTAACACTTAATGAAGTGTCTGAAAAAACTAAATTATCTCCCAGTACTGTATATAGAATAATGCAAACAATGCAAAAAAAATATTTTATAGAAAGAGATGAAATTAGTAAAAAGTTTTCAATAGGTGAGAAAATAAATAAATTGGCAAATACAGCTGATAAGGACTTAAATGTAGAATTGAAAAAAGTAGCATATTCGCATATGTCAAAATTATATGATAAATATAATGAAAATACAAGGTTATATATACTTGATGGAACTTATAAACTTTGTATTGAATCTATTGAGTCAACAAGAGAATTTAGGGTTGTAATAAAGGCTGGGGAACGTCATACTGTTATCAGAGGTGCGGCAGGAAAAGTCTTTTTAGCATATATGAGTGAAGAAGAAAGAAAAAAACTTATTAAAGATACAAATATAACTGTTGAATCATTGGATAAAGTAAAAGAAAACGGATATGCCTTAAGTTTAGGCGAACGAGAAGAAGGTTTGGTAGGTATAGCCGCACCTATATTTAATAAAGAAGGTGATGTTGTTGCTTCGTTATCAATTTCTGGTCCGGCAGCTAGATTCATAAATGAAGAAATGTCGGATAAAATAAATGACTTAGTAATTTGCTGCAAGGAAATTACTATTCGATTAAGTATATAGCAATTTAAAATTGAGCCGCACTAATAGTGGCTCTATTATTTTTTAACTTGGAAATAATTATTTCATCTGATGAAAACAGTTGTTGACAAAGAGTGAAAATTCTATTATAATAATGAAAAATACAAAAACGTAAAGGGGGGATATTCATGGAAAAGAATTCACCTACAAGATCGGTTGAAAGAGCCTTGGAAATTTTAGAGTGTTTTTTGGATGAAAAAGAGTTAACGTTATCGCAAATTTCAGATAAGACTAATCTTTCTCCAAGTACAGTGCATAGAATTATTGCCACTTTACAATCAAAACATTTTATTGAAAGAAATCCGGATACTAAGAAAATAATTTTAGGATATAAATTAAATCAATTAGCAAGTAAATTGCCAACTGAAACATATGATGAGTTAAAGAGAGTATCATATAGCCACATACTGAAATTACACGAAAGATACAATGAAAATGTTAGAGTGTTCGTTTTGGATGGCGAATATAAACTATGTATTGCTGTTGTTGAATCTACTCGTTCGTTAAGACAAATAATTAAGATTGGCGAAAGGCACTTGCTAATAAGAGGTGCAGCTGGAAAAGTGTTTTTAGCTTATATGGATGCTAAGCACAGGAATGATGTAATTAAAGATACAAGAATTGATGATTCTGTATTTGAAAAAGTAATTGAAAAGGGATATGCATTAAGTATAGGAGAAAGAGAAGAAGGATTGGTTGGTATTGCTTCTCCTATTATGGATTCTCAAGGTAATTTGGTAGCGGTTTTGTCGCTTTCAGGTCCATCGGTTAGATTTGTTAATGAAGAAATGTCTGATAAAATAAATGACACTGTAAAAACAGCTCTTGAAATATCTAAAGGGTTAGGTTATAAAAGCACTTAAATAATGTAAAATTGATAAAATTATAAAATAAATATTAAGCCTAATATTATAAAATGATTATAATATTAGGTATTTTTATTTGATGCATATATATATGATCGATTTTCAGTTGGTGGAATAATATTTACAAATGACAACGTTTTACAAAATAATTTCACTTGACAATTGGATAAAGATATACTATAATTTTATTAAATGAAACATTAGTTTTCATTAAGTGAAAAACTATTTGCGAGAAGTGTTTTATGTAAAAACATATGTTGTGGAAGACGTATCGAGAAAACATTCCCATGCAATTAAAAAGCCTATATTTAAGGAGATGGTATTGAAAATTTTGAATTTATAATCGATTGTGATGTTTTCGTATTAATTTGAATGTGTTTAAAATCACGGAGGTGAAGTAATGAAGATTATTAAGTTAATAGATGATAATTTTGAGGAAATATTATTAATGCTGTTATTGGCAGCTATGACAATAGTTATGGGAATTCAGGTAGTTGCTAGATATGTATTTAATTATTCTTTGACTTGGTCAGAGGAAATTACACGTTATATGTTTGTTTGGTCGGCTTTTTTAAGTATCAGCCATTGCACAAAAAAACAAATATCAATTAAAATAGAGCAAGTAATAAGCATGCTACCAACAAAAATAAATGCAATTATTAAAATAGCAGAAAAGATTATTATGATAGCTTTCTTTTCGTATATGGCGAAATTTGCGTATGATTTTGTACAAGCATCTATATTAAGTGGACAATTAAGTCCGGCATTGAGATTGCCAATGTACTTTGTGCAAGTTGCTCCTTTAGTTGGCTTTTGTTTAACTATAGTTAGATTATTAGAGGGTTTAGTATTTGAATTGAAGGTTTTAATAAATGCTAACTAATTTTGATTTTATATATTTGAAAGGAGTAATTTCATGACAGCAGGTACTATATTTTTATCGTTTTTCTTATTTTTGGCTATTTCTATACCGGTAGCATCGTCTATTGGTTTAGTATCTATATTACCCGGATTGGTTGATCCATCGTTCCCAGCCAGTGCTACTTATGTAATAAGAGCAATGATGGGCGGGGTTGATAGCTTTCCTTTGTTAGCTATTCCTATGTTTGTATTATCAGGAATAATAATGGCAAAAGGTGGAGTATCAAAAAAATTATTTGAGGTTTTTGCGTTTTTTATAGGAAAATTCACAGCAGGCATGCCGTGTGCGGTTATAGTTACATGTTTATTTTATGGTGCTATTTCCGGTTCTTCCCCAGCAACAGTTGCAGCTGTAGGTAGTATGACTGTTCCTGTTTTGGTAAGTTTAGGTTATGATGTTAAGTTCTCAACAGCTTTAGTTGCAGTTGCGGGCGGTTTAGGTGTTATTATACCACCTAGTATTCCATTTATTCTTTATGGTATGGCATCTGGAGCATCAATTGGTGATATGTTTACAGCAGGTATATTACCTGGGTTGCTAATTGCAGCATGTTTAATGTGCTACGCATTTTATTATTGTAAAAAACATGGAGAAGATAAAGAGAAAATTAATGAAACAGTAGATGCTTTGAGAAAAAAAGGTCTTGGAAAAGTTCTTTTGGATAGTTCTTGGGCATTGTTGACTCCGGTTATTATATTGGGAAGTATTTATAGCGGAGTTGCTTCTCCAACAGAAGCTGCAGTTTTATCGGTTTTTTATGCACTAATAGTTAGTTTGTTTATTTATAAAACACTTACAATAAAAGAAATACCAAGTATATTTAGTGAAAGTGTAAGAACATTTGGACCTATGTTATTTATATTGGCAGCAGCATTTGCTTTTGCTAGAATATTAGCATTAATGAATGTTCCTCAATCAGTGAGTCTTTGGATAACGTCAACATTTACAAGCAAAGCTGTTATATTATTAGTAGTTAACGTATTCTTGCTTCTTGTAGGAATGGTAATGGATGGTGGCCCGGCTATATTAATATTGACACCAATTATGGTTCCAATAATGAACTCAATAGGTGTTGACTTGATTCACTTTGGTTTATTCATGGTTGTTAACTTAGCTATAGGTTTTGTTACACCTCCTGTTGGAATTAACTTATTCGTTGCAAGTTCAATTACGAAAATACCTGTCATGGATGTTGCTAAACATGCTACGCCATTTATATTGTTGTTCTTGGTGGCTCTTGCATTATTGGTAATATTCCCACAAATAAGTTTGGTTTTATTATAGTAATATAATAAATTATAACGTTCTGGGCATCTTTAATTGTGGATGTTTATGATAAAAAACAAAAAAATATTATAAATTGAGAGGAATTAAAAAATGAGAAAACTGAAAAGTATAGTAAGCATTTTGTTAGTATTGGTATTAGCTTTTTCTTTAACAGCATGTGCACAAAAGCCAGTAGCTGAAACGCCATCAACTCCAGCAGCACCATCAACTGGTGCAGCAGAAATTGGAGAACATAGTTGGAATTTAGCATTAGATAGCCCTGAAGATACTGTAACATACCTTTATGGTAAAAAGTTTGCAGATTTAGTATCGGAAGCATCTGGTGGAAAAATGAAAATTCAAATTTTTGCTAATGGAACTCTTGGTGGAGATAGAGAATTGCTTGAAAGTGCTTTAGGCGGAGATGTTAACTTTATAGTACAAACAACTGCACCTCAAGTTAACTTCATGCCTCAATTAGCAGTATTTGACTTACCAGTTGCATATGCTACAATAGAGGAAGTTAGAACTGCATTAGACAACCAAAAATTCATGGATACTATTAACCAAGTATATGCTGATGGCGGATATAAATTATTAGGATATGCTGACCAATCATTTAGAGTAATGACAACAAATAAAAAAGTTGAAAGCTTAGCGGATTTCAAAGGACAAAAAATTAGAACTATGGAAAATCCTAATCATTTAGCATTCTGGAAAGCATTAAACGCTAACCCAGCTCCAATGGCATTTGCTGAAGTGTATATAGGTTTACAACAAGGAACTATTGATGCACAAGAAAATCCATATGAAGTTATAGTTGCTAATAAATTATATGAGCAACAAGATTATGTAATTCAAACAAACCATTTACCTCATATATTATCTTTAATTACAAACAAAACATTATTTGATGGATTAAATGATGCTGAAAAAGCAATATTAGAAGATGCTATAGTTGAAGCTAAAGCGTATGCACGTGAACAAGCAGATACAAGAGCAGAAGAAAGATTGGCAAAAATTAAAGAAAGCGGAACAGAAATAGTTCCAGTTTCAGCAGAATTATACCAAGAAATTAAGACAGCAGCACAACCTGTTTACGACCAAATTAGTCAAAAAGTTGGTGCGGAATTAGTTAATGCTTATTTAGGAAAATAATTAATGAAACAGATTATATTTGGCAGAGGATTTCTGCCAAATATAATTTTTTATAAAATTAAGTTAAAAGTTAATATGAGAGGTAAAATAAATGGCGATTACAGTAGATACTAAAATGATAGCTTTGTTAGGAAAACCGCTTCGACAATCATTTTCTCCAAGAATGCAAAATGAAGCATATGAAGCGGCTGGATTAGATTTTCATTATTTCCCTGTGGAAGTTGAAAACGATCACTTAGGTGATGTAATTAATGGATTAAAATATATGAA
>JARBUP010000307.1 GCA_029239575.1 Bacillota bacterium | reverse complement strand
TGAAATATATCAAACGTAGTGATTATAATGCATTTTTCTTCAAGTTTATCAATTAAATCAATATCATCTATGGTATAAGAAGATATTTTCGCATAATTTTTAAAATATTTCTCTAAATCATTTTTGAGAAAATCTCCATGGCTTTTTTGTACTGATACTATAGCAATATCATTCATAATTTAACCTTCCTAAATTCTTTATTTAATATTAACCTTTGTTTAGATACTATAATTATAAATTAATTAAATTATTATGATATCTAAATTTAATTTGGTTATTCAGGTTGTATAACAACCTATTTACCCTGTTTAATTTAGCATTTTCTGTATTGATTTAAAATATGATTACTACCCAAAAATTCACTTCGTGAGTTTTGGTGAAAGTTATAAGTAAAGCTTTCACCAGCATTCTGCGAATGTTAGGTATTCATATTGCGATTGTACCAGTTTACGACTTTCTGGTAAGCAATCATAATATTAGCAGAATATGTTGTGAAAATCAATATTTAATAATTATATTACAATTGGCATGAAAATTGTATAGTTAATATTAGAATTGAAATGTGTTCATACAGGAAACATTTAATTCTAATATTGTAGAAGAAGGATTGAAAATATCAAGCAAATAACTGTAATCAGTAATTGGAGGATTAAACTAAATGAAAAATAAAAATTTATGGGGTAGCAGGTTTGAAAAAGAAATGGACACACTTGTTGCAGAATTTAATGCATCAATAGGTTTTGACATTGAGTTTTTTAGACAGGATATTAGAGGAAGCATTGCTCATGTAACTATGTTGGCTGCTCAAAATATTGTAACAGAAAAAGAAAGAGATTTAATAATCAGTGGTCTTGAAAACATAAGAGACAGAATTGAAAATGGAGAACTGACATTTACTTACAAAAGTGAAGACATCCATATGGCAGTTGAAGGTGAGCTTATAAAAAATATTGGTGATGTGGGTAGAAAACTTCATACAGCAAGAAGCAGAAACGATCAAGCTGTAACCGATACAAAATTATTTTTGAAAGATAAGTCAGAAGAAATTTATGAATTGTTGAGAGAATTTGAATACAATATTCTTAACAAAGCTGAAGAAAACATTGATCGCATTATGCCAGGATTCACTCATTTTCAACATGCTCAGCCTGTTACTATAGGATTTCATTTAATGTCATATTTTCAACAATTTAGACGGGATATGGAAAGATTAAAAGATTACTATAAGAGACTTGACTATAATTCATTGGGGGCATGCGCGCTGGCTGGAACAACGCTTTCTATAGATAGACATTTAACAGCAGAACTTTTGAATTTTAGTAATGTAACTGAAAATGCAATGGATACGGTATCTGACAGGGATTACGTAATGGAATTCGTAAGCTTTGCAGCAATGTGTATGGTTCATTTAAGTCGCTTTTCTGAAGAATTTATTATTTGGAATTCACAAGAATTTGCATTCTTAGATATTGATGATAGTTATTGTACAGGAAGCAGTATAATGCCTCAAAAGAAAAATCCTGACATAGCTGAACTAATAAGAGGAAAAGCTGGCCGTGCAATCGGAAATCTTATGACAATTCTTACTGTTGTAAAAGGAACACCAATGTCATTTAACAAAGACTTCCAAGAAGATAAGGAAGTAGTATTTGACACAGTGAGAACAGTAAGAGATTCAGTTGAAATATTCAGTAATATGCTTAAACACTCTCATTTCAGATATGATAATATTGAAAGACAAATGGACAAGGGATTTTTAAATGCTACAGATGTTGCCGAATCATTAGTTCAGCAGGGAATACCATTTAGAACTGCTCATGAATTAGTTGGAGTTTTAGTTAAATACTGCGAGAATAATGGATTAAAACTTGAAGAAATCAAACAAGAAGATCTTTCTAACATTGACCATAGACTTAAAAATATTGAACTTAAAGATTTGGACAATTATTCATGCATTATGAGAAGAAATTCTTTTGGAGGTACATCACCTGTTGAAGTTCAAAGACAAATAAATGCAGGAAGAGAATTTTTAGAAACAGAATTTGCAATGAATTGTTAATTGTTTTAGTTAAATGACTCAATATATTTTATATTGAGTCATAATAATTAGTACGTAAATTACAAAATTTAAGGAGAACACAAATGGGTAATGTATACGAAGAATCACTAAAATTACATAAAGAGCTTAAAGGAAAAATATCTGTAGAAGGTAAAGTATGTGTTAATAGTAAAGAAGCACTTTCGTTAGCATATACTCCTGGGGTAGCAGAACCTTGTTTGCAAATTCATGAGGAACCAGATTCTGTTTATGATTATACATCTAAAGGTAATATGGTTGCTGTTGTTAGCGATGGTACAGCAGTATTGGGTTTAGGAGATATAGGGCCATTAGCAGCAATTCCAGTAATGGAAGGAAAAGCAGTTTTATTTAAGCAGTTTGGTGGAGTTAATGCTTTTCCAATTTGTTTGAATACTAAAAATACAGATGAAATAATAAACGCTGTTAAAATGCTTGAACCTGTTTTCGGTGGAATAAATCTTGAAGATATTTCAGCACCGAGATGTTTTGAAATTGAAAATAGATTAATAGAAGAGATGAGTATACCTGTTTTTCATGATGACCAGCATGGTACCGCGGTTGTTGTATTAGCAGGATTAATAAATGCTTTAAAAATTGTAAATAAAAAAGCTGAAAAAGTGGAGATTATAATTAACGGCGCTGGTTCAGCAGGAATTGCAATAACAAAATTGCTATTAAAATATGGATTTAAAAATATAATAATCTGTGATAGAACAGGTGCCATTTATAAAGGAAGAGAAAAAATGAATCAAATAAAATCTTCAATGGCAGAAATAACAAATTTAAAAAGTAAAAAAGGTTCATTGCAAGAGGTAATAGAAAATACTGATGTATTTATAGGAGTATCTTCAGCTGACATGTTATCAGGTGATATGGTTAAAAATATGAACACGGATGCCATTATTTTTGCTTTAGCAAATCCAAAGCCAGAAATAATGCCTGAAGAGGCAAAATTAGCAGGAGCAAGAGTTGTAGGTACTGGAAGATCTGATTTTGCAAATCAAATAAACAACGTGCTTGCATTTCCTGGAATTTTCAGAGGTGCCCTTGATATAAGAGCATCAAGAATAAATGATGAAATGAAAATAGCAGCTGCAAAGGCAATTGCATCTTTAATAGATGAAAATGAATTGAATGAAGAATACATTTTGCCTAAACCTTTTGATGAAAGAATATGTAAAGCAGTATCAGAAGCAGTAGTTGAGTCCGCTATAAAAACTGGAGTATCACGAATAAAAAAATGCTAAAAAATACACTCATAACATAAAGTATAAAGAATTCATATATTTAACAAAAGTTAAATTGTGGATTTTTTGAACTTAACTATAGAGTA
>JARBUP010000306.1 GCA_029239575.1 Bacillota bacterium | reverse complement strand
CATTATTGGCCGGAAAATATGTCAAAGGAGAAATATATTGATATATTAGTCAATGAAATGATCCCACAAGTAGCAGAATTAAAATTAGCCAAATATTCTGACATTTGGTGTGATGATGGTTATTACACAAAAAAGGAATGTGAAAAAATATTGTCCTGTGGTAAGGATTATGGCTTAATACCAAGAATTCATACGGACTGTTATTCATACATAGGAGGTTCTGATTTAGCTTGTGATATGCAAATGGCATCAGCAGATCATTTAAATTATACTCCAAATGATTTATTTAAGAAATTAAGTAATGCTAATGTTATAGGAGTTGTAGTTGCAGGAACAGATTTTGCTGTGAAACATCCTAAACCATTTAATCCGCGTCCTATGTTTGAAGCCGGAATGAAGTTAGCATTAGCCACTAATTGTAATCCAGGCGTATGGGCTGAGTCAATGCAGTTTATTTTAATTTTAGCATGCAGACTTCATGGTTTTACTCCTGAAGAAGTAATAAGGGCAGCTACATTAGGTGGAGCTTTAGCACTTGGTTTGAATGATAGAGGTATACTTGATAAAGGTAAAAAAGCAGATATGCAAATTTGGAATTTAGATACTTATCAAGACATAGTATATAAATTTGGTTTTAATCATGTACAAACAGTTATTAAAGATGGAAAAGTAATAGTTTCAAATAACATTATAAAGGGAGCTTAAAATGAATTTAGAAATATTGGGTAAAGTAATTAATTCAGATGATTTTACAGTTGGAGGAGGTTCAGCTTCAGCTATAGCTGGTTCTATGGCTGCTGGTATCGTTTCTATGGTTTGTAAATTATCCATGAATAAGCCTGTAAAATTAACAGTTGAAGAATATGAAAGCATTTCAAAAGAAGCTGATGAATTAGCTAAACAACTATTAATTGGAGCTGATGATGATACAAAAGCATATTGCATGATAAAAGATGCATATGCAATGCCTAAAAACACTGATGAAGAAAAAAAGCTAAGAACAGCATCAATAAGAGAAGCAGGCAAAGCAGCAGCTTCAGTTCCAAGGGATAATGGATATAAAAATAAAAGAGTAAATGAATTAGCTTTATTATTAGTTGGACAATCTAATGAAGCAGCAAGTTCAGATTTATACAGTGCACTTTATTTGTCCGATGCAGGTGTAAAAGGGTGCATTTTAAATATTGAAGCAAATTTGTCTCTAATAAAAGATGAAAAGATTTTAGATGGATTTAAAAATGATATAGAAATTTTAAAAGGAAATAAATAACATACATTATTTTATTTAAAAATTGTGGAGGTAGATATGAAAGTTTTAATGGCAGAAGTAAATATCAGTGAAGGTAAAAATGAAGAACTTGTAAATGCAGTAAAAGCAGCTCTTTTTGCTGGGGGCAATGTTGAATTAATTGATTTGAATTCTGATGCTGATCATAACAGAACAGTTTTCACTTATAAAGGAGAACCAAAAGAAGTTTTAGAAGGAACAAAACAATTAGCAAAAAAAGCCATAGAATTAATTGATATGACAACTCATAAGGGAAGCCATCCAAGAATGGGTGCAGTGGATGTTGTTCCTTTTATACCTGTAAAAGATGTAGAAATATCTGAAGCAGTAGAAATTGCAAAGGAATTTGGAAAATATTTAGGTAGTATTGGAGTTCCTGTTTATTATTATGAAGACGCTGCTACTTCAGAAGAAAGAAAAAGCTTAGTTAAAATAAGAAAAGGTGAATATGAAGGTCTTTGTGAAAAAATGAAAGACGCAGCATGGATACCTGATGAAGGTCCAAAAGATTTTGTACCAAAAAGTGGTGCAACAGTAACTGGTGTAAGATTCCCATTAGTTGCTTTTAATGTAAATTTAAGAACTACGGATTTAGAAGTTGCTAAAAAAATAGTTAAAGCAGTAAGAGGAGCAACAGGCGGTTATCAAAATGTAAGAGCTATTGCTTTAACATTAGAAGAAAAAAATATAGTACAAGTATCTATGAACTTAGTGAATTATGTTAAAACACCAATTCACAGAGTTTTTGAAACTATAAAATCTGAAGCAAATTCTTATGGAGTAACAGTTGCAGGAGCTGAATTAGTAGGACCTGTACCAGTTTATGCTTTAGAAGATGTTTTGAAATTTTATTTACAAGTACATGAATTTTCAATGGAACAAATTTATTTTTAACTAAAAAAATATGAGGAGCAAAAAATGAATAAAATTATTTATATTGACGGAGAAAGTTTAACATTAGAAAATATTGCTGATGTTGCAAGAGGTTTTGTAAAAGTAGAGTTATCCCCTGAAGCAGTAGAAAAAATTAATATTTCAAGACAAATTGTTGAAAAAGCTATTAATGATGGAAAAATAATTTATGGCATAAATACAGGATTTGGCAAATTTGAAAACATAGCAATAAAAGATAATCAACTAGAAGAACTTCAAAGAAATTTAATTTTATCAGATGCTGTAGGAATAGGTCAAAACTTTCCAACAGATGTTACAAGAGCAATTATGCTTTTAAGAGTTAATGCCTTAGCAAAAGGTTTTTCAGGAATACGAATAGAAACTGTACAGTCACTTATTAGTATGATAAATAATAAAGTTCATCCACTTATTAGAGAAAAAGGTTCTGTAGGATCAAGCGGAGATTTGTGTCCGTTAGCTCACATGGTTCTTCCTTTAATAGGAGAAGGAGAAGCTGAATTTAATGGAGATATTCTTCCTGGAAGAGTTGCCATGGAAAAAGCAGGAGTACCTGTTATAACATTGCAAGCAAAAGAAGGTTTAGCTCTAATAAATGGAACATGTGCCATGATGGGTGTTGCTTCTTTAGCAGTATATGATTCTGTAATAATATCCAAAACAGCTGATATAGTAGCTTCTTTGACAATAGATGTATTAGAAGGCATAACAGATCCATTTGATTCAAGAATTCATAAAGCAAGACCACATAGCGGACAACTAAATGTAGCTGAAAACTTGCTTCAGATTTTACAAGAAAGCAAGCTTACTACAAAACAAGGTCAAGTTAAAAATCAAGATGCTTATACATTAAGATGCACTCCTCAAATTCACGGTGCAAGCCGTATGGCTCTTGATTATGTAAGAGGGGTAATTGAAACAGAAGTAAATTCTGCAACTGACAACCCTTTAATATTCCCTGATAACGGCGATGTTTTCTCCGGTGGAAACTTCCACGGACAGCCTGTTGCCATAGCAATGGACACATTGGGAATATGCATGGCAGAATATGCGAATGTTTCTGAAAGAAGAATTGAAAGATTAGTAAATCCAACATTGAGCGGACTTCCAGGATTTTTGACACCTGTTGAAGGTATTAACTGTGGATTCATGGTTGCACAATATGCAGCAGCAGCTGTTGTTTCAGAAAATAAAGTTTTAGCACATCCTGCAAGCGTTGATTCAATACCTACA
>JARBUP010000305.1 GCA_029239575.1 Bacillota bacterium | reverse complement strand
GCGTACAACCATTATTTGACATATTTCCCGGGAAATGAGTATGTGGATGTTGTTGGTTTGACAGCATATAACACAGGAACGTACTATAAAGGCGAAACATGGCGAACTTTTAATGAAGCTTATGATCATGTTTATTATGATTATATAGAACGTTTCAAACATCCTATGATGATAACAGAATATAGTTGTTCTTCAACAGGAGGAAATAAACCTGCTTGGTTCAAGGATATGTTTAGCCAAATTGAAAAATATGATAGAATAAAACTTGCTGTTTTGTGGAATGGTCAAGATTATGATACTACAAAACCTGGTCATCCTGTTTCAAGAAATTATAGGCTTAATTTAGATGAACCAGTTATACAAGAAATTAAAGCTGGTCTTCAAAATTATAAATAACAAAAGGTTGGCGATTTAGGGACGGAGCTTTTGCTGCCTGGGGACGGACCCTTTGCAGCGAAAGCTCCGTCCCCAAATCGCCCTAAATCCTTGATATTATTTTGAAAAATGTTATAATAAATAATCACATGTTAGGAGGTATGATATGAATATATTGGTTTGTGATGATGAAGTGGAAATAGTGGAAGCTATTGAAGTATATTTAAAAAGTGAAGGATATAATATTATTAAATGCTACAACGGTATTCAAGCAATTGAAGCAGTTGAAAATAATGATATACATTTAGTTTTAATGGACATAATGATGCCTGAAATGGACGGCATAAAAACTACTGCTAAAATAAGGGAAATAAAAAATATTCCTGTTATTATGCTGTCAGCAAAATCTCAGGATATAGATATAATAATGGGTTTGAACATGGGGGCAGATGATTACATAACAAAACCTTTCAAACCTTTAGAGCTTATGGCAAGAGTTAAATCTCAGCTTAGACGTTATACAACTCTTGGTGGAGCAAATGATAAAATAGGCCAATATAAAAATGGTGGCTTAGTAATCGATGATGAAAGAAAAGAAGTGACTGTTGATGGGGAATTAGTGAAGCTTACTCCAGTTGAATATAAAATTATTTTATATTTAACAAAAGATGCAGGACGTGTTTTTTCTATTGAAGATATTTATGAAAATGTTTGGAAAGAGCCATCTTTTAATCCTGAAAATACAGTTGCAGTTCATATAAGACGAATTAGGGAAAAAATTGAAATTGATCCTAAGAATCCGAAGTACCTTAAGGTGGTGTGGGGTGTTGGCTACAAAATGGAAGAAATTCAGTAGAAAATCTGCAACAAAAGCCTCAGCTTTTATTTTAATAATTTTGTGTTTAGTTATAGGTACAAACAGCGGTTTGGACATTTTTTTAAATGTGCAAAATTATGAAAGTATTACCCAAAGCGATTATATGAAAAGCAATGCATTAAGCAGTGAACTTCGCAATAATGCAAACCGCCTTGAATATTTGCTTAGAGTTTTTAAAAGTGAATCATATATTAGAAGTGGTAAAACTGTTGAAAATTTAGGTATTAAAGACAATTGGCAACTTACAAATTTATATAATGATTTTATAACGCAAAATAATTATGAAGACAATTCTGAAACGGAAGCCCTTTTTTGGAAAGAAAAATCAGAAGAAATTAAAGAAATAAAAGATATTATTTTGAAAAGTGATTTATCAAATTATGAACAAATTATTAATGAATTGAATAATCCAGTTGGGTTAATTTATTACTCAACAAATGGTGAATATATATGTACAAATACTAATATTGAAACGAAATCTCATTATTCCATTCGTGGAGCATATGTTGTAATAGATAAAAATGGTACTGAAATTAATCCTGATAATGGTGGCAATGGATTTTCAGCTTCATTAACAGATAAAATGCAATCCATTGAAAATGGTTACGATAAAACTTTCATATATATTGCAATTACTGAAGATGGTTTAGCATCAAGAAAAGCTAAATGGAACCATGATAGGGATAATTTAATTACGAATACAACGATTATATCTATTTGCATAATAGTTTTAATTGTACTACTCACTTTTTTAATTGTAGTTGCAGGTAAAAAATATGAAGACGAAAGAATTCATTTAAATTTACTTGATAAATTGTATGCTGATATAACTGTGTTATTAATTACAGGTATTGTTTTATTATCCATATATAATTTTAATAATGTATTAAATATTAGATATACAAATGCAAATTTAATGAAATTTGTCATGTTTGTATGTGTCATTATAGTTGCTTGTATGTTTTTAGGACTTTTCCTTTCCTTAGTGAAACATACAAAAAAAGGGACAGTTGTCAAATATTCATTCATTTATGTTGCTTCAATCAAAGCATTTAAGGGAATTCGTGATTTAATATTAGCAGGACCTTTAATGTTCAAAGCAACTTTATCTATTTTCTTTTTAATGTCAGCATCTTTAGCAAGTACTTTGTTTTTTCCTTCTATTATAATAGTATTTATAATAGCTTTGTATATAGCTTACAAACTTATGGAGTCATTTAGAAAAATTCAAGAAGGCGTAAGAGTTGCAAAAGAAGGAAATTATGAATTAAAAATAAAAATTCATGAAGCTGGAGTTTTAAAAAATTTAGCTGATGATATAAACACTATTACTGATGGAGTTAAAATTGCCGTTGAAAATGAAGTTAAAAGTGAAAAACTTAAATCAGAATTAATTACGAATGTATCCCATGATATTAAAACTCCTCTAACTTCAATAATTTCATATGTGGATTTATTAAAAAGAGAAGGACTTCAATCACCCAATGCATTAAAATACTTAGATGTATTGGATAAAAAGTCAAATAGGTTAAAAATATTAACGGAAGATTTATTTGAAGCAGCAAAAGCAACAAGTGGAAGCATTAAACCTAATTTTGAAAAAGTTAATGTAAATGCCCTTGTTTCACAAATGTTGGGCGAATTAGATGAAAAAATTACAGAATCAAATCTTGATTTTAAAGTTAGTTCAACAAATGATAAAATTTTTGCATTTGCAGATGGAAGACTTCTTTCCCGTGTAATGGAAAATCTTCTTTCAAATATTTTAAAATATGCACTAAAAGAATCCAGAGTTTATATAGATATTACAGAATTAGATCAAGAAATAATAATTTGCTTTAAAAATGTTTCAGCATATGAATTAAATATCCCAGTTGATGAACTTATGGAACGTTTCAAAAGGGGTGATGAGTCCAGAAATTCGGAAGGAAATGGACTTGGTCTTGCAATAGCTAAAAGTTTAATGGAAATTCAAAAAGGTATGTTGAATCTCAGTATAGATGGAGATTTATTTAAAGCTGAAATAATATTAAACAAATATTTTAGATAAATTTTAATAAACCCTAAAATATTTTTAAAATTTACGAATAATATTATTAAAGCAGGCAATAATACTTTTATAAAAAGAAAAAGCATGTTTTTTTTAAATATAACGTCCCCCTTTATTTTAATAACATGCTTTTTCTTTTTT